>NZ_JBTSLF010000025.1:0-22653 GCF_054640775.1 Candidatus Aquicultor sp.
GCGGGTCGGTTACAAAGATGCGGTGTGGCGCCCCGATTTTATAGACTATCCCTTGCCCGACGAGGAAATAATAACTACGGCGCTTTTTATTTATGAGAATCCGGTGCGCAACGGGCTGGTTGAGAAAGCGGCGGAATATCCTTTTTCATTTATCCTTGGCGGTAAAAAATATAAGCCGTAAACGACTTACTTTACATGCGTCGGCTAAGCAGCAATCGGGTACGCCCGCCGATGAACTGGCCGATAAAAAACGCGAGCACGGTAAAGGGTAAGGCCATCCAGCTAAAGCCAAAAGCCAGTCGAAGTACGATGATAGCAGGTACGGGCAGGTGCACCGCTAAAAACCATCCCCTGGAGTACCGCTCTTGGTTTGCACGCCAATAGCCAAAGGGGAGGTTTATTAAAAAGATGATAGCCATCAATAGAGGCAGATTCATACTCAGGTTCTCCTTGCTTGCAGAGAAACTTTGTCAGGTAACGATGCTGAATCAAGAATAGCTAAAATTATGGTATCCAGCAAGAGAAAAAGATATACTGAAGTCAATCCGGATATGTAATCTAAGCATGTAATTCCGGTAATCATACTGTGCCGCCCGTATGCTTTTCGTAGTTAAACGGCGGCGTTAAAAAGGGTGGTGGTTTTTTGCGTATAGTAATGACCGGGGGAGCCGGTTTTATCGGCTCGAATATCGTTGACGCCTATATCGAGGCGGGCCACGACGTGGCCGTTATCGACAACCTCTCAAGCGGGAGCGAAGCAAACATCAATCCCAAAGCACGCCTGTATAAACTGGATATCCGCTCGCCCGAGGTCGAGCTGGTATTTGCCAAAGAAAAGCCGGATGTTCTCAACCACCACGCAGCGCAGATCGACGTAAGAAGGTCGGTACTAGACCCCTCCTATGATGCACAGGTAAACGTCGTCGGCATGCTCAACCTTCTTCAGCTGTGCGTCAAACACGAGACACGAAAAGTCATCTTTGCCTCCTCTGGCGGGGCCATCTATGGAGAACCGAGCGTGTTGCCGGCAGATGAGAGCACCCCTCTTGACCCGCTTGCCCCCTACGGGGCGGCAAAAGTCGCCGGGGAGTACTACTTAAGCTGCTTTCAAGCCCTTCACGGGCTTAATTATACCGCGCTCAGATACGGCAACATCTACGGGCCACGGCAAGACCCCCACGGCGAAGCCGGCGTTATCGCTATCTTTGCACGAGCGATGCTTGAAGGGGGCGAGGTCAAGATATTTGGCACCGGCGAGCAGCTTCGCGACTATGTGTTTGTAGGCGATGTCGTGCGTGCAAATGTCCTCTCGCTCGAGAAAGGGAACAACCAAAGGATAAACATAGGAACCGCGACCGGCACATCGGTCAATGAGCTTTTTGAGAGACTCAAAGGCATAACCGGGTATCAAAAGGATGCGGTGTATTATCCGGTGAGACACGGTGAGCTTGAGCGCACATACCTCACTAACGAGAGGGCCAAGGAGGAACTCGGCTGGGCGCCGCAGGTCGATATCCAACAAGGGTTGGAGCGCACCGCAGAGTTTTTCAGACAACAGCTGGTTGACGCATAATACGGGGGTTTGCATGGGTAAAGACAGGCTAAAAGTACTCTCTATTTTCGGGACGCGTCCTGAAGCGATCAAGATGGCTCCCGTAGTCAAGGAGCTGGAACGTCGTTCCGCTACCTTTGAGTCGGTTGTGGCGGTTACCGCTCAGCATCGCGAGATGCTCGACCAGGTGCTCGATCTTTTCAAGATACAACCCGATTACGACCTGGATATTATGAAACCGGGTCAAGACCTTTTCGATATTACGAGCAGAGCGTTGCTCGGGTTGAGGCCGGTTCTTGAAGACGCAAAACCGGACATCATCCTCGTCCAGGGCGACACGACGACCACCTTTATCGCCGCGCTCGCGGCCTTCTATTTAAAAGTAAAGGTCGGCCATGTCGAGGCGGGTCTACGCTCCTTCGATAAGCACCACCCGTTTCCAGAGGAGATAAACAGGGCGCTTACAACCGTTATTGCGGATTACCATTTCCCGCCTACCCAGACGTCGAAGCATAACCTTCTGGCCTGCGGCATACCCGAGGAGCGCATTTATGTAACGGGAAACACCGTTATCGACGCGCTGGTCCAGACCGTTAAACCGGACTATACTTTCACGCAACCCGATCTCAAAGCGGTTGATTTCGATAATAAACGAATCGTCTTAGTTACGTCCCACCGCCGGGAGAACTGGGGTGAACCGCTGCAGCAGATATGCAGGGCAATCAAGGAAATCGCTCTCAAGAATCCCGATATCGAGGTCGTGTTTTCCGTTCACTTAAACCCGCTGGTGCAGCAGACGGCGCGCGATATCCTGGGCGACGTCGAGCGGATCCACTTAATAATGCCGCTTGATTACGAACCGTTTGTCCAGTTGATAGATAAGTCATACCTTATATTGACCGATTCGGGCGGGATACAAGAGGAGGCCCCATCGCTCGGCAAACCCGTACTCGTCTTGCGGGAGGTCACAGAGCGCCCCGAGGGCGTGGAGGCCGGTACCGTGCGGGTGGTCGGCCGCGACACGAAGAAAATCGCGGATGCGGCCCAGCTTTTGTTGGGTAATGTTGGGGAATATAATAAAATGGCTCGCGCCGTTAATCCTTATGGAGATGGGCATGCGAGTCAGAGAATCGCCGATATCTTGGAAGAGCAGCGATTAGCGAATGGCGATTAATAAGGAATACAGGTGAAGCTACCCTGCCAATCGCTGTTTTTAAACAGAGGTAAAACTATGCTCTACATCGTAATACCCGCCTATAACGAAGAAGGCAACCTCGGTGTTCTTGTCGAGGGCATTGCAAACATGGCGCAGGCGAACGGGTTCGCTTACACCATTATAGTTGTCGATGATGGAAGCACCGATGCGACTCCCGAGATCATCAAGGAATTATCCGCCAAATATACTATTCTGCCCCTTGAGAACCGCCCGAATGCGGGCCTTGGTAAAACGATGGCAAAAGGTTTAAAGAAAGCCGCCGAAATAAGTGCGGACGGGGATATAATCATAACCCTCGATGGTGATGCGACGCATGATCCGGTTTATATGCCTCCGATGATCGAAAGAATAGAACAGGGAAATGATATTGTTATCGCATCGAGATTTGCGCCCGGCGGTGTCGAGAGGGGATTGTCGTCGTTCAGGAAGTTTCTAAGCCGCGGTTCCGGCACGTTGCTCACGGTGTTTTTCCCGACAAAGGGGTTGCGCGATTACACCTGCGGCTATAGGGCGTTTCGGGCTGAAATCATAAAGCAGGGGTTTAGTAAATTCGGTGATGGTTTTATCCAGGAGACAGGGTTCTCGGTGACTCCTGAAATACTTTTGAAGCTTCGCTCGCTTGGTGCTAAAATCGACGAGGTGGGCTTCATGCTCAAGTACGACCAGAAGGTCGGTAAAAGCAAAATAAAGGTATCAAGGACGATCGTCCAGTATCTTAAAATGATCGCTAAATTCAAACTAAGAGGGCTCTAATGGATAGGATATAAGGAGACAAGATGGCTCGATCAATTGTATTAATAGTATTTAGTATTACGCTCGCCATTGCCGGGCAGCTGTTGCTTAAGAGCGGCATGAACCAGGTCGGCCGTATCGGTACCGGTGACCTGGTCTATTACAAAGACATGCTCTTCAAGACATTCTTGCATCCGTATATCCTGTCCGGCTTAGCCCTTTATTTTCTCTCGTCGATTGTCTGGCTCATCGTTCTTTCAAGGGTCAACTTAAGCTTTGCATATCCCTTTGCAGGTCTTGGCTACGTCCTTGTTATGATCATTTCCTGGCGTTTCATGAACGAGCCGGTGAGCGCAATCCGTTTTGCAGGGGCCGCCCTCATTGGTCTTGGCGTAGTGTTTATCTCAAGAAGCTAGCCCGGCTCCCGGCTCCATTACTCCTCGTCAAACGTGATGGCGACGGCCGGACATTCTTCTACGGCTTCTTCGATTTTCTCGTAGAGCGACTCGTCGGGATTCTCGTTGATGACGTAGGCCAGACCGTCATCGCGCAGCTCAAAAACCTCCGGGCAGATTTGTTCGCAGATGCCGTCTCCAATGCACTCATCGTGGTTAACTACAGGTTTTTTCATAGCGGTCTCCTTTACAAATATAGGCGATTCTTCTTGCGTTTGATAAATTCCAGGTTGTTTTATACCCTTATTTTGCGGTTATGTAATCAGATTGTACCGTACCTACCACTTTCGCTCTTTTTAGAACGTATACCTCTATTCGAATTTAGCTAATTAGAGTACTACAGACGACGGCTAGCTGGTGATTTACAGGTTTAGCTTTGTACCAGCGGGTTTGCTACCCAGATTTCTTAGCTCACCAGTAGTAACGAATACGTTACCTCACAGTTTCTAACATAATTTATGTTGACTGTCATGGCATAAGTTGGTAAAATTTCAAGCAAGCAATATTTGGTTTACCGAGCCGATTTGCGTTAAAAAAAGAATAACCCAACAGTATAAGAAGCCCTACGACAGAGCAAAGACTGAACTTACCAGGGATGCGAAGAACTCTAACTCCAATTTGGCCGCTTATGAGATAGAGGGAGCAAATAGCGGAACCGACCCAAAAAATGGGTCTTTTTTTATTTAGAAGGAGATTGGGTTTGAAGCTTTCGGCCATTAAACTTAAACCAGAAGCGACGAGTAGGGTTGAATTAAGCAAGCCCAGCACCGGCGTACCTAAGAACCAAACGGTAACGCCAGGAGGGCTAAAATCTTTTTCAGGCCTGATGTCCCTGGCCGTTGCAAAGCACATGAAGCACATCATCGCTTTGTTTGCCATCCTAATCCTCATTGCGGCCACGCTGGCCATAACGCAAATTCGCGATGAGCGGGTTAAACAAGAAAGTCAGAGGATAAAAGCGGAGCAGCAAAAAGCCTACGCTTCGGGCCTCAGCGCCTATACCAATGGCAAGTTTGATGCGGCGATACAGCGTTTGGAGCAGGCGAAGAAACTCGACCCGGCCGACGCAAAAACTCATCTCAACCTAGCCCAAAGCTACGAGGCGAAAGGCCAGCTAGACAAAGCATCTGATGAGTACAGGGCATCGCTTAAGTCAAACCCCAACCAGCCTGAAGCCCATTACAACCTCGCTATCATCTATAAATCTCAAGGAAACTTTACCAAGGCGATTCAAGCGCTTGAAACTACGATTAAGCTCAATAAAAACTTTGTAACGGCGCGAATAGCGCTCGGCGACCTTTACGTTGAAAAGAACGATAAAGGCAACGCCAGGAAACAATATGAAACAGTTATTCAAATGAGACCCTTCGGAGTTGATATAGGGGCGATCAAGAAGAAGGCAGAGGTGCTGAAATGATAGCTAACAAAGGCAAAGGAGACAATAGATTGCATATCAGCAATAGGTTTCTCATAGTACTCATCCTTACAATAATCGGCATGGCGCTAGCCTTGCCTTCTTTTGCGTTAGCGGATGATGTCTGGACAAACGTCGGCCTTACCGACAGCAACGTTAAGGCGATCAACATATCGCCAAACTACGCCAAGGATTACACGATGTTTGCCGGTACTGCAAGCAACGGCGTCTACAGGTCTACCAACAAGGGGCATGACTGGACGCAAGTAAACACCGGTCTCACCAACCTGAATGTTCGCTCGGTTGCAGTGTCCCTGGAATTCGCAACCGATCACACCGTTTTTGCCGGTACCGCAGGCGGCGTATTTGTCTCAACGAATGCTGGAGATTCATGGTCGGCGATAAATACGGGGCTTAGCAGTCTCGACATTCGCTCGGTGATCGTTTCTCCGAATTATACTACCGATCACACCGTTTTTGCCGGTACCGCAGGCGGCATATTTAAAACCAGCAACGGGGGAAGTACCTGGATAGCTATAAATAGCGGTCTTACCAATACCGATGTAAGGACGATTGCCGTATCTCCGAACTTCAGTGTTGATAACATCGTCTATGTCGGAACGTACGGCGGCGGTATCTACCGCTCAAATAACGGTGGTACCTCCTGGGTTCAGATAAACACCGGCCTTTCAAATCTTCTCATAACAGACATCGCCATCTCGCTTGATTTCCCGACGGATAACACAGTCTTCATCGGAACTTACGGCGGAGGCGTCTTTAAGACCACCAACAGGGGGGACGCCTGGACACAGATGAACAGCGGTATCTCGAGTACCGATCGGTATATTCTCGCAGTTGCCATATCACCGGGTTATACCAGGAGCAAAGATGATACCGTTTTTGCTGGCACCAATGGTGGTGTTTACAAGACGACCGATGCCGGTACTTCCTGGAACCAGGTAAACAACGGTCTTATGCATAAACTTATTCCATCCATCGACCCGACGCCATGCTACTGCCTCGATAAAACCGTCTATGCCGGGTCTGATGGCGGCGGTGTGTATAGCTGCGTGTTCTCTTCCGGCTCTGTCGGGCCTGAGACCCATCTTTCTATTTCAAATCCTGCGTATCCGAACGGAGACGACGACTGGTTTAAGACAGTGCCGACCATTTCGCTGGCCTGTTCAACGTTGGGAACGACGAAGTACCAGTGGGATTCAACTTCCGGTGCCTGGACCACATATACCGGTGATTTTCAAGCGATAGAAGGCCAACATACGTTGTATTACTATTCGATAGATACCACTGGTAATGTCGAGGCATACAAGAGCCAGGCATTCAAAGTAGATAGTGGATTGCCAAACGATCCAACGGTTACCAGCCCAAGCCATACGGCCGGTAGCACTTCGTCAGACAACACGATCGATATCACGATCTCCGGGGCGAGCGATGCCGTTTCCGGTGTCGACGGCTATTCTATTCAGTGGAGTAACTCAGCAACGACACTCCCGGACAGAACCGTAGATATCACGGGGACGACGGCTTCGTTCTCGAGTTCTCAGCTTGCGGATGGTATCTGGTATGTGCATATAAGCACCAAGGATAAGGCCGGCAACTGGACGAGCACCGCCCACCTCGGGCCGTTTACTGTTGACGCAGCGTCGCCGACGACAACCTTATCGACGGTCCCATCATATAGCGGCGGTTGGGTTAATGCGCAGCCATCCATCACGCTCGCGCACAGCGAAGCGGGAATC
Source organism: Candidatus Aquicultor sp. (assembly GCF_054640775.1). Lineage (NCBI taxonomy): Bacteria > Bacillati > Actinomycetota > Candidatus Aquicultoria > Candidatus Aquicultorales > Candidatus Aquicultoraceae > Candidatus Aquicultor > Candidatus Aquicultor sp. Next base: position 7,127 of record NZ_JBTSLF010000025.1, read on the forward strand.
ACGTACTATCAATGGGATTCGACCGCAACCGCCGGCTGGCAGACTTATTCAGCGAGCTTTGCCGCTATGACAGGCCAGCACACGCTTTATTACTACTCGAAAGATACGGCCGGCAATTCAGAGGCCTATAAAAACCAGACATTTAAGATAGATATGACACCCCCACCGGCGTTCAGCCTTGTTTCGCCGGCAAACGGGAATAATGCCGACAACATAAGCCTACCGGCCTTCTCATGGGGTTCGAGTAACGATACCGAGTCCGGCACTGCAAAATACCGGCTCTTTATCGATGGCAAGCAGGATAAAGAGGTTACATCCTCTGAGCTATCATGCTCGTCTTCGACGATATTAACCCAAGGTCCGCATACATGGTTCGTAAGGGCGATCGATGCAGCGGACAATACACGGGATACTTCATCGTTTACACTTAATGTTATCGATAAAATAGCCCCGGTAACGCAGATGTCAACCAGCCCTTCCTATAGCGGAGCATGGGTTAAGACGTCACCGTCCATTTCGTTTAGCAGAAACGAAACCGGCACGACCTACTACCAGTGGGATTCAACGGCACCTGCCGGCTTCAAACCCTATTCGACAAGTCTTACCGCTGCCGCCGGAACACATATTCTCTATTATCAATCGGTGGATTTAGCCAACAATACGGAGACCGTAAAGAGTGCGACATTTAATATCGATGCCTCAACTCCTAGCAGCGTTCCTCTTGGTACGCCGGAGGATGGAACATCCACGACAAATGCAATTTACCCGACATTTACTTGGACCGCCGCTTCTGATACGGGCTCAGGTGTAGCAAAGTACCAGGTCTATATCGACGGCTCGCTGAAGACAGAGACATCGGCCTCACAATTATCCTACACGTTAACGGCACCGCTTAGCTCTGGTAGTCATAACTGGACCGTAAAAGCGGTCGATGGCGCCGGAAACACCGGATCTTCATCGACGAACAGTTTTACCGTGGTCGATAAAGTGCCACCGGTGTCTTCGGTTTCATCAAGCCCATCGTATGCAAACGGTACGAACGGCTGGTTCAAAACCGCGCCGGTTATCAACATTAGTGAAAACGAGCCGGGTACGATCTACTACCAGTGGGATTCAACGGCACCCGCCGGCTTCAAACCTTTCACGGGCACCTTTACAGCGCCGGAAGGGCAATCCACGCTCTACTATTACTCAGTCGATTCGGCTGGCAATATTGAAACATACAAGTCCCAAACCTATAACGTGGATACGGGGGCTCCGGCATCCTTTGCTATGAGCGGGCCGGCGGATGGAAGTTCGATAGACAATGCAAGTTATCCGACATTCAGCTGGCTGGCAACCTCCGATACAGGACTATCGGGGTTATCGAAGTACCAGCTCTTTGTCGATGGTTTATTAAAGAAGGACAAGATCTCGCTTTCAGCGACCTCATATACGCTTACGACCACGCTTTCTCCCGGCACACATACATGGTATATACGGGCGGTCGACGCCGCCGGTAATACCAGGGATGCAAACGGGGGTACGTCTTATACGATTATCGTTAAAGATGTTGTGCCGCCGGTAACATCGCTCTCTACCAGCCCATCGTATCCGAACGGTACTAACGGCTGGTATAAAACCGCTCCGACTGTGGTTCTCAGCAAAAACGAGGCCGGTACGACCAGCTACCAAATTGATGCCGGTGGCGAGCTAATCTACACAGGTAGCTTCACCATTCCGGAAGGCAAGCATACGCTCACTTATTATTCATACGATACATCCAGCAATACGGAGATCACCAAGAGTAAAACGTTTAACGTGGATGTGGTGGCACCTACATCCTTTGATATCAATGCACCAACGGACGGCAGTTTTACCAACAACGCAAGCTACCCGACATTTAGTTGGTCGGCAAGCTCCGATGCAGGATCGGGTTTATCGAAATACCAGCTCTTTGTCGATGGTTTATTAAAGAAGGACAACATCTCGCCATCGGCGACCTCATATACGGTCACAATGCCACTCACCCCAGGCATACACACATGGTTTATTCGGGCGGTTGATACCGCCGGTAACACGATTAGCTCAAGCTCAACGTTTACGTTAAATGTTACCGATGTTGTGCCGCCGGTAACGACGCTGTCTTCCAGCCCATCGTATCCGAATGGCACTAACGGCTGGTTTAAGACAATGCCTGCTATTACGCTCACTAGAAACGAACCCGGCACAACCCGCTATCAGATAGATTCGACAAACCCGGGTGGCTGGCAACTGTATAGCGATCACGTTCCCGTTTCGGACGGTCAGTTCACGCTGTACTATTACTCACTGGACAGTGCTACAAACACCGAAACCGTAAAGAGCAAGTCTTATAAGATTGATACGGTGTATCCAACGGCTTTCGATATCATCACCCCGGGAAACCTCTCGGGCTCAGACAACTCGGTTCGTCAACAGTTTACCTGGGAGGCAAGTACCGATACCAACCTGGCCAAGTACCAGCTCGTTGTAGATGGTAACGTCAATAAGGACAACATCTCGCCGTCATCGACCTCATATACGGTCACAACACCGCTCTCTGCAGACACCCATACCTGGTACATTAATGCGGTTGATTCAGCGGGCAACATAACGCAATCGACCTCGACCAATACCATAATAGTCGGCGACAAGGTCGCTCCGGTAACATCGCTCTCTGTTAGCCCGGTGTATCCGGATGGCACTAACAGCTGGTATGAAACCACGCCCACCGTCACGTTAACAAGAAGCGAGCCGGGAAAAACATATTACCACTGGGATAGCTCAGCCGATACTGAGGTTTTGGCTTCTACCGTAAGTTTCACCGTACCGGAAGGCCAGCATACCCTGTACTACCGTTCCGAGGACTCGGCCCAAAACCCAGAAGTTATCAAGAGTAAATCCTTCAAGCTTGACACAACAGCCCCGGCGAGCTTTGCGATGACCGGGCCGGCCGACAATTCAGATACCAACAACACAAGCTATCCGACCTTTACCTGGGCGGCAAGCACCGATACCAACCTGGCCAAGTACCAGCTGGTTATCGATGGCACGATAAACAAAGACAACATCTCGCCGTCATCGACCTCATATACGGTCACAACACCGCTCTCTGCAGATACCCATACCTGGTACATTAATGCGGTTGATTCAGCGGGTAACATAACGAAGTCAACCTCAACGTTTACGCTCAACGTCGCCGATGTTATCCCGCCCATGACGACATTGTCTACCAGCCCGACGTTTGCGGATGGTGCCAGCGGTTGGTTTAAAACAGCGCCGGATATCTCGTTAACTAGAAACGAGCCGGGGGCAACCGAATTCCAGTGGGATAGCTCCGGCTGGCAAACGTATGCCACCGGCAGCATTACAGCAACTCAAGGAAAACATACGCTGTATTACCGGTCATTGGACACTGCAAACAATGCCGAAACGGTTAAGAGCAAGGCGTTTAACGTAGACACATCGGCGCCGGATGTCTTCGATATCACCGCCCCGGCGAATAACGCGAGCACAAACAATGCGAGCTACCCGACATTTACCTGGAATGCCAGCAACGATAGCGTATCCGGAATATCCAAGTACCAGCTCGTTGTCGATGGTATTGTCAATAAGGATAATATCTCGCCGTCGGCGACCTCATATACGGTCACAACGCCGCTCTCTGCAGACACGCATACCTGGTACATTAATGCGGTTGATTCAGCGGGTAACGTGAAAAAATCGACTTCAACCTTTACGATAAACGTTGACGATGCTACGCCCCCGGTGACGACACTCTCTACCAACCCGATATATCCGGATGGTAGTAACGGGTGGTTTAAAAGCATGCCGTCAATTATGCTTATGAGGAACGAGCCGGGCACCACGAAGTACCAATGGGATTCGACAGCGACAGCCTCCTGGCTTTACTATGATGCTGCCACCAGCGGATTTAGACCGCTTGAAGGTCAGCACACCCTCTACTTCTATTCAGTGGATACGGTCCCCAATACCGAGATCATCAGGTCGCAGGTATTGAAGATGGATCTATCGGTTCCATCAGTAAGTGTTGCCGCTCCACTTAATGGTGCACGACTGACGGTCGAGAGCACCACTATCAGCGGAACCGCAATTGATACCGGGGGCTCGGGCATATCGAAAGTAGAGATATTTATCAGTGACACTAATACCTGGCGCTCGGTGACGGGCACGACCTCCTGGAGCTACAACTGGACCGTGCCCTCTGACGGAAGTTATACTATCAAGGCTCGGGTAACGGATATGGCGGGAAATGTGAGCTCGGAGACAACGCTCAACGTAACCGCCGACAAAGCCGCACCTTATGTAAAGTCGTATGGACCGACCGGCACCGGGCTAAACGTTGGAACCAATATTACCGCAATCTTCAGTGAGGATATCGATCCTACATCGGTGAACAATACTACGTTTGAGGTCAAGGATGGAAATAATAATACCGTTCAGGGTACGGTGAGTTATGATCAGGCAAGCAAGACCGCCACATTCTACCCAAGCTCGCTGGTCTATAACACCACTTATACGGTCACTATCGCGGGCGTAAAGGATCTGGCAGGTACAAGCTTATCACCGGCCGCCTCTTGGAGCTTTAGCACTAAATTTGCTAACACACCGGTAACATCACTTACCGTTACCCCACCATATCCAGACGGGACCGATGGTTGGTATAAGAGCAAACCGCAGATTTCATTGCAGTCGGATCAACCCGGCACGACGTACTACCAGTGGGATTCGGGGGCACTGGAAACGTATGTAGACCCGGCAATTGCAGATGTACCGGAGGGATCGTATACGCTCTCTTATTTCTCGGTATCAGCGAACGGGACCGAGTCGGTGACTAACAGCCGTTCATTCAGCGTAGACTTGACCAAACCGGATGCCCCTACAAATACGGTGGCGACGGCGATGTCTCCAACCAGCGTGAAGGTCACCTGGGATACCCCGGCGGATAACGTCGACGTCGCCAAATATAGTTTGTCGTATAAACCGACAAGCGGTTCGACGCAGACGGTCTCCGGTATCTCGACAAACAGCTACACAATCAATGGGTTGACATCAGATACGACATATACCTGCTCGGTTGTGGCCTATGATGCAGCCGGCAACGCATCGAATCCGGGCGCTGCCGCGAGTGCAAAGACGTATCCAAATGTTCCGACGGGAAGCGGTACCAATGTACAAGTTACCGTGGGTATTATCGACCTGACCTTTACTAAGATTACACAGCCCGGAACAACCACGGTCGTAACGATTACCGACCCACCTTACGGAGGACCGGAGGATAATTTCAGAATCCGTGGCTATGTGTTCGACGTAGATACGAAAGCAACCTTCACGGGCGATGTTACAGTGACGGTTCATTACGATCCAACCTTGATAAACGGCAATCCGAAGAACCTTAAGCTTAGACACTGGAACGGCTCGAAGTGGGAAGACATAACGGTAAGCGTTGATACGGTCAGTCATACGATAACCGGTATTACCAAATCCCTCTCCCCAATTGATGCGTGGCTTGGTCCGGATTATGCATCGGGATCGACGGTTGCCTATGGAATGAACACAGACCTGCTGCTGGCATTCTCACTCTCTTTGATGATTTCAGGCGCCTGGCTGATGTTGAGGCGACGCTCAACCGCATAAGGTTGAATAAATAAAGCAAGAAGGAGCTGGATTTACCCCCGGCTCTTTTTTGTTGCCGCAACGCGTTCAATAAACGGCCTCAACGAAGGTTGTGCGGCTGTTTTTGCGGTAAATTCTTTGGCTACTTGCTTGCATTTGTTCGAGAGAGTTTGCCTGTGCTCAGGTGATGCACTCCAAAAAGTACCAATGCGCTCGGCAAATTCCTCGGCGTTGAGTGGCACGACCAGGTTTGGATCGACCTCGTGCGCTATGCTTAAAGCCCCTGTCCACTCGGAAAGAAAGGGAACGACACCTGCGAGCATCGACTCCAGGATTACGACGGGGAATGCATCTCCCCGACCGGGATGGATAAGCACAGACGCTTCGGATAAATACGGCCTGATATCCGCTACCGCACCGGGCACTGTTAGTCCCGGCCGTTCTTTAACCTCCGGCAATCCAAGGATGGTTAAGCGGGCATCCGGAAACTTCTCTTGCAGTATCTCGAGGCAGCGGGTTGCGATATCCACACCCTTGACATAAGCGCTTCCGCTACCGATCAGGATGATGGTGTGCCAATCGAGCGATGGCTTAAGCACTGCCATCTCATTCACCTTGGGCTTTGCAATGGGAGGGTATCTAACCTCAATAGGAAGCGGTTTGAGGTGTTCTCGAGCAAGCTTGGTTGTGAGGTCTCCCACGGCAACTATGCCTGAGATGAAATTGAAGCTAAACCAGGTTAGTATTTGCATCAAGCGATTACCTTGAACGAAGGTGCGGTAAAGAGCATCATCCGCGCAAAGAGCTATGACGGATTTCTTTCGCCGGTTGCAGCATCCTATGAGGGGCGCCATTAGAACGCTGGGTGTCGTGCCCTCGATCACCACGGCGTCAATATCGCTTTTTCTTAACCGCCAGGCGGTGGATAGATACGATGTGAGTTTATCCATGCCTGAGATGTTTCTGCCAACCGACCACTCTCCGAGCATTTTAATGCTCTTGGTGCAGCACTTACTGAGCATCTTCTCATGTGCCGGATGTGCACCCGAGTATACCGCTACTGAGCGGATCGTGTCTTTGGCTCTAAAAGTATCCTTGATTACCTCGGTATTTTTAATCGCTAACGCTCTCTTTTCTCAATGGAGTAGCCTAGATATCCAGGCATCTTGAACCTACTTGGATTATACTATGTGTATTTCGCATATCAAAACCGCACTAGTGACCTTGAACTTGCTTTGCTTAACTGGACTATGGTACACTATGTTCAAGTTATGAACAATAATTCGATAGGCAACATTACGAAGAACAGAGAACCTGAGACTGATGCAGCACAATCCACCCAGAATTCAATGAATGACGACGAAATCTTTCTAAAAGAAACCAAATCAATGCTTGACCTCAGGGCCTTAGAAGAGATCGAGAAAAACCCTAAGATATCCCAGCGTGAGCTTTCGAACCGTCTCGGGGTTGCTCTCGGCATTACCAATTCTCTTCTGAAGAACCTTGTCCATAAAGGCCTTGTAAAAATTCGCGGCGAGAACAACCGTTCGCTAACATATCACTTGACTCACGCGGGGGTTCTCGCAAAAAGCCGCCTGGCAATGAGGTGGACGCTCAACACAATCGAGTTTTACCGCCAGGCGAGGAGAGATATTGCCGATAGACTTGAGGATGTTGCAAGGCAAGGGGTCGCATCTGTTCTCTTGTATGGGGTAAATGAGTTGACCGAGGTAGCAATTATCGTCTCGTCAGAAGTCGGGTTAAAGGTGCTTGGCATTATCAACGATGAAAAGGCGGGGGCCGTGAAGGTTATACTTGAATACCCAGCTGTAAAGCTTGACGAACTTCACACCGATCAAGCTGATGCCATTATCGTTTGTGTAGAAACGGATGATGTGCGGTTTGAGGAACTTGCCGCCTATATGCGAGATAGTTCACGGGTCTATCGGCTAATTTAAGGTGCGTTGCTAATTAAGGGGTAAGGCGTGAATTTACAAACCAAGAAGATTTTAGTTACAGGAGCGGATGGTTTTATCGGCTCTCATCTTACAGAAGAATTAGTGAGGCGAGGATGCGACGTTCGTGCCTTTGTGTATTATAATTCCTTTAATTCCTGGGGCTGGCTTGATACTTCTTCGCAAGATATCCGTAACAATCTAGATGTCTTTTCTGGAGATATCCGCGATTCTTATGGCGTAAGAAAAGCCATGGCAGGCTGCGATATAGTGCTGCACCTGGCCGCACTGATAGCCATCCCTTATTCGTATCATTCTCCAGACACCTATGTGGATACGAATATAAAGGGAACGTTAAATGTTGTGCAGACAGCCCGGGAACTGGGAGTGGAAAAGGTTGTTCACACCTCGACGAGCGAAGTATATGGGACGGCTCGGTTCGTGCCGATCACCGAGGATCATCCGCTGCAAGGCCAATCTCCATATTCAGCTACGAAAATCGGCGCCGACCAGATCGCATTATCGTTTTACAGTGCGTTTAATACGCCTGTTTCAATAATCAGGCCGTTCAATACCTACGGTCCGAGGCAATCGGCAAGAGCTATTATCCCTACGGTAATCACTCAGATTGCTAATGGGAAGCGGATTATCAAACTAGGTTCACTTCGTCCAACGCGCGATTTCAATTATGTGAAGGATACTGTATCTGGCTTTATAGCTATCGCAGAATCGGATCGGTCCACAGGTGAAGTAATAAACATCGGAAGCAACTACGAGATTTCAATCGGAGACACCGCGCAGCTAATCGCCGAGGCCATGGGAGCGGATATTGAGATTGAGACCGATGATATCCGTATTCGCCCTGAGAAAAGCGAAGTGGAGCGCCTTTGGGCGGACAACTCCAAGGCAAAAGAACTCCTCGGCTGGGTGCCGGTATACGGCGGTCGTGAAGGATTTAAGAGGGGGTTACAAGATACGGCGGCGTGGTTCACCGATCCGGAGAATCTCAAGCGCTATAAGGCCGATATCTATAATATTTGATTATGATACTTGGGCAAGGTGGTCAAAAATATGTTTAATGACAAGACGATACTTATTACAGGTGGGACAGGCTCTTTTGGGAAACAATGCGTAGAGATGATTCTTAGCAGGTTTAAGCCAAGAAGGCTCGTTGTCTTCTCGCGGGATGAGTTGAAGCAGTTTGAGATGCAGCAGGTGTACGATACTCCTGAGATGCGCTATTTCATCGGCGATGTCAGAGATGGGGATCGCCTTAACCAGGCAATGAGCGGCGTGGATTACATTATCCACGCCGCCGCGTTAAAGCAGGTGCCGGCCGCTGAATACAATCCTATGGAGTGCGTAAAAACCAATATCTATGGTGCTGAAAACGTCATTAAGGCTGCAATAAATAACGAAGTTGAAAAAGTCATAGCTCTATCGACGGATAAAGCGGCCAATCCTATTAACTTGTATGGGGCCACAAAGCTCGTATCGGATAAGCTTTTCGTTGCCGCTAACAATATTGCAGGAGGTCATAAGACGCGTTTTTCAGTTGTGCGGTACGGTAATGTAGTGGGCTCCCGGGGTTCAGTCGTACCGTTCTTTAAGAAATTGGTCTCTGAAGGAGCCAAGGAATTGCCTGTGACGCATCCACAGATGACCAGATTTTGGATCACATTGCCGCAAGGTGTAGATTTTGTTCTTAAGAACTTTCAACGCATGCAGGGTGGAGAGATCTTTGTGCCAAAGATTCCATCCATGCGGATATTTGATCTAGTTGAGTCAATGTCGCCGGGTATGCCGGCTAAAATAATCGGCATCAGGCCGGGCGAAAAGTTGCATGAAGTCATGTGCCCTGGTGACGATTCCCATTTAACGCTAGAGTTTCATGACCACTACGTAATTCGCCCAGCGATAACCTTCCTAACTCCCGTTAATTATGAGATTAATCCGCTCGGGGAGAAAGGAACACCGGTCGAGCAAGGTTTTGAGTACAACTCAGGCAGTAATCCAGTATTTCTAACCGTTGAGCAGCTGAGAGAGATGAACGTATAGTGCAGTTTATCCCGTATGGTAAGCAGGATATAAATGAGGTGGATATTCAGGCGGTAGTGGAGGCTTTGAAATCCGATTGGCTCACGCAAGGTCCGGCCATCGAGCGATTTGAACATGCGGTTGCTGAATATTGCGGGGCTACTTATGCGGTTGCAGTTACCAACGGCACCGCGGCGCTTCATCTCGCTTGCCTTGCTGTGGGGCTCGCTCCTGGAGATACTCTGTGGACGTCTCCTAATACATTCGTCGCTTCAGCCAACTGTGGGCTTTACTGCGGTGCCGACATCGATTTTGTCGATATCGATGCGCGAACATACAATATGAGCACCGGGGCGTTGGAGCGTAAGCTTGCAGCGGCCAAGAAAGCGGGAAAGCTACCGAAGGTAGTGGTTCCGGTTCATTTTGCCGGCCAATCCTGCGAAATGGACGCGATAGCCGACCTCTCCCAGCAGTACGGTTTTACTGTTATTGAGGATGCTTGTCATGCTATTGGCGGGCGCTATCGGGGCGCAAAAGTAGGCGCATGCGACTATTCTGATATGACCGTTTTTAGCTTTCATCCGGTTAAGCTTATAACCACAGGTGAAGGCGGCATGGTTCTTACAAATCGCGAGGATTTGTATGACGCATTGATCCGCCTGCGCACGCACGGTATCACCCGCAACCCGGACATTATGGAAGGTCAGTCCCATGGGCCATGGTATTACCAGCAGCTCGACCTCGGCTTCAATTACCGGATGACCGATATCCAGGCCGCCCTCGGCGCAAGCCAGCTAAACCGTTTAGACGAATTTGTTCAGAGGCGTCATGCGCTCGCCAACCGCTATAATGAGCTACTGAAGGATTTGCCGGTTATGTTACCTTGGCGAAAACCAGACTCAAATAGTGCATATCATCTCTACGTAATTCGGCTGAACCATGAGGTTATTGGTAAATCCCGCCGTCAAGTTTTCGAGGCACTTCGCGAGGCGAACATTGGCGTCAACGTTCATTATATCCCGGTTCATACCCAACCGTATTACCGAAACCTTGGCTTCAATGCGGGCGACTTTCCGGAGGCCGAGAAATATTACTCCGAAGCAATAAGCCTGCCTCTCTATTATGGTTTAACAGAAGAGGAGCAGGATTACGTTGTAGCCAAGCTCAGGGAGGCGCTACAATGAAACTTGGCTTAGGCGCCGTCCAATTTGGCTTGGATTATGGCATATCAAATCAGGAAGGCCAAACACTGCCAGAGGAAGTAATAAAAATATTAGAAGTAGCGGGTCGGGGTGGAATTCGAGTTATTGATACCGCTTCGCTCTATGGAACCAGTGAAGAAACTTTAGGTACGGCGCTGTCTGACAGCCAATCCTTTTCTATAGTGACAAAAACACCCCAATTTAAGAAAGACCGCATTACCCCTGGTGATGCGCAATTGCTTGAAGATACGTTTTACCAGTCGCTCTCCAAATTACGGCAGTCTTCTCTCTATGGTTTGCTTATTCATAATGCAGACGATCTATTAACCGAGAATGGACAGTTTTTAATAGACAGGATGGTTGCGCTTAAGGGCCGCGGTCTCGTCGAAAAGATCGGCGTCTCTGTTTACACGGCGGAGCACATAGATAGGGTTATTGAGAAGTATCGAGTAGACTTAGTGCAACTACCGGTCAATGTATTCGATCAGCGCTTAATCAACAGCGGTCACTTACAAAAGCTCAGGGATTTAGGCGTCGAGGTTCATGCTCGTTCCGCGTTTTTGCAAGGCTTATTGTTGATGGAGCCCGATCACATCCCCTCGTATTTCAACGCCATAAAGGAGCATTTCCAAACCTATCACAAAGCCATCAGCAGGATGGGGCTCTCACCAGTCCAGGCGGCGCTTGGTTTTGTAATGGGCTTAGATGAGATTGATAGCGTGATATGCGGTGTGAACAATCACCGACAGTTGCAGGAGATTTGTTCTGATGTAAAGCCGCTAGCAAAGGAACAGTTCACTGAATTTGCGATTACGAATACCTCTATAATAAACCCGTCCGAATGGAGGATTGCCGGATAATGATTCTAGCGATTCTGCAGGCAAGAACCTCATCAACGCGTTTGCCCGGAAAGGTATTGAAGCCGATTCTCGGTGTCCCCATGCTTTTACGGCAAATCGAGCGCATAAAGCATTCGCGCCTCATAGATAGGTTAGTGGTTGCCACGAGCACCGATTTGACGGACGATCCGATAGAGCAGCTCTGCCTGCACAACGATATAGCTTGTTTTCGAGGAGATCTCGACGACGTGCTTGATCGTTTTTACCAGGCTGCCAAACCATTTCAGCCCGATCACATGGTGCGCCTTACCGGTGATTGCCCACTTGCAGACCCACAGCTTATCGACAAGGTTATCGAGACTCACATAAAGGGTGTTTTTGATTACACGAGTGATGCGCTCGAACCAACATATCCCGATGGTCTCGATGCTGAAGTATTCCGGTTTTTGTGTTTAGAGCAAGCATGGAGGGAAGCAGAGTTACCTTCGCATAGAGAGCACGTTACCGCCTTTATTTATCAACAACCTGACCGTTTTCGAATTGGTGTGGTTAAAAATGATATCGATCTATCCCAGCTTCGCTGGACGGTTGATGAGCTAGTTGATTTTGAGCTGGTGACACGAGTTTATGAGGCGCTTTATCCGTCGAATCCGACGTTTTCAACCAAAGATATCTTGGAGTTTTTAGAGCTTAATCCGGATTTAAGGACGATAAACACTCATTATCAGAGGAACGAAGGTCTTAAAAAGTCCGTGGATAAAGACCTTATATTTATACAAGAGGATAAGAGGAGGTAAGCATGTCAGAACGTTATCAGCATTCCGAAGAAATGTTGGAAAGGGCGCTCAAGACTATACCATTAGGAACGCAAACGTTTAGCAAGAGCAAGACCCAATATCCTTTTGGAGTGTCCCCATATTTTATAGAGAGAGGGCTCGGCAGCCATGTATGGGACGTTGATGGCAACGAATATATAGATTTTATAAATAGCCTAGCGGCAATAACGTTAGGCTACAATGACCCCGATGTTACTGCAGCGGTACGTGCCCAGCTTGAGGAGGGGGTTATATTCTCATTACCTCACCCTATTGAAGTTGAGGTAGCTGAAAAAATTATAGAAATCGTGCCGTGCGCTGAGATGGTGCGCTTTGGCAAAAACGGCTCCGATGCGACAGCGGGTGCAATTCGGATAGCGCGAGCTTACACAGAGCGTGATCATGTCGCAGTGTGCGGCTATCATGGTTGGCAAGATTGGTTTATAGGTTCCACTGCTCGCAATCTTGGGGTTCCTAAATCGACACAGGCTCTTACTCACAGCTTCATCTATAACGATATCGATTCTCTCCAAAAAATCTTTGATAAGTACCCTGATGAGGTCGCTGCGGTCATTATGGAGCCAATGAATCTTTATGAGCCCATGAGCGATTTTTTGGAAAAAGTCAAAGACCTTACCCATAGAAACGGTGCCGTTCTCGTGTTCGACGAAACGGTCACAGGTTTTCGCTATGCGAACGGGGGAGCTCAAGAGTATTTCAATGTCACTCCGGATTTAGCAACCTTCGGCAAGAGTTTGGCAAACGGTTATCCATTATCTGCTGTTGTAGGAAGAGCGGAAATTATGCGATTAATGGAAGATGTTTTCTTCTCGTTTACCTTTGGGGGCGAGACACTCTCACTCGCAGCGGCCAAGGCTGCTATGAATAAACTGCAGCGGTGTAATGTGGTTAAGGTATTGGAAACCCAAGGCCAGAAAATAATAACGGGTTTGCGTGATCTAATTGAAAAGAATGACATCGACCGTATCTTCTCAGTAGTGGGTCATCCAAGCTGGTCATTTCTTGTAATTAAGGATGTTGAATCCTATTCAAGTTGGCAAATTAAAACACTTTTCTTACAGGAGATATTTGCTCGGGGGATACTTACTTTGGGGACACATAACATGAGTTATGCTCATAGTGATACCGATATATCACAGTTGCTCTTCTCCTATGAAGAGGTATTGCCTTTGATTAAGGATGCGGTAGAGAATAAAACCTTAGATAGAGATCTTCGCTGCAGACCCCTGGAACCCTTATTTAAGGTACGCTAATCCACCTGAAGGGATCACATGAATGAATATTGTTGTGCGTGTCGATGCATCGACAGATATTGGTAGTGGCCACGTAATGCGTTGCTTGGTCCTTGCTGATGGACTGCGGCAGTTGGGCCGCAATGTATCATTTGTGAGTCGCGATTTACCGGGTAATCTATGTCACGTTATAGAGAATAAGGGCTACTCGGTTTATCACTTGCCTTATAACGCTACACAAAATATTGATTGTGCGGAACAGCCATTTCACGCACGCTGGCTTGGTGTGGATTGGGAAGTGGATGCTCAACAAACTGTGGATTGCTTAGGCAGTCTTGAACAGCCTATAGAATGGCTTATTATAGACCACTATGCTTTGGATCATAGGTGGGAATCCTACGTGCAACCCTATATCGAGCATATAATGATTATCGACGATTTGGCAGATAGACTCCATAAGTGTGATCTCTTGTTGGACCAGAACCTATATGAGAATCCTGAGCGCCGCTATAAGAACCTCGTTCCCTATCATTGCGAGCAATTACTAGGGCCGCAATATGTCCTAATGCGCCCGGAATTTCACCAGATCCGACAAAACTTGGGGCAGCGTGATGGTAAGGTCAATAGGATTCTAGTTTTCTTTGGAGGTAGTGACCTAACCAATGAAACATCAAAAGCGCTCGAGGCGATAAGAATGCTTAGTAGGGCTGATATTAAAGTTGATGTGGTAATAGGGGTGAATAATCCCCACAAAGCCCTCACGGAAGAAATTGCGAATAATATGTCCTACGTAATTTGCTACTCTTACGTTGATAATATGGCTGAGCTTATGGCTAACGCTGATATGTATATCGGGGCCGCCGGAATTACGACCTGGGAGCGTTTCTGCTTAGGCTTACCATCACTTGTTGTAACGGTTGCGGAGAATCAGGTTCAACCTATTAAAGAACTGGCTAAGCGCGACTTACTATTCTATATTGGTGAGCATGATAAAGTGAAAGCTGGGAATATTAAGCAATCAATAGATTTTTTTATAAGCAATCCTGCTATACTAAAACTGTATTCTAAAGCTTCTATGAACTTAGTAGACGGGCTCGGTGTTAAGAGGTGCGTACAAGCGATTCTCAAGCACCTACCCAATTAGCTGTTTGCAAAGGTGGTGAGCTGTGGAGCATCAATACAAAGTAATTGCCGATCCGGTATATGGTTATCTTAGGGTCGATCCGGTGCCGGCTCAGGAAGAGGTAGAGCGCTACTATCAAGAAGATTTCTATTCCTCAGAATACAAACAATTTAATGATTCCACGATCGAAGTGCAGACCGAAGAAAAGGACTTCTTTGATAGCCGGTGGGTGTCTTTATATAGCATTAGCACCGAACTTCTCGGCGGCCTTAGCGGGCGTTCATTGTTTGATATAGGATTTGGTTTTGCTCAAGCCCTTCTGTATTTCCGGGACAAGGGCCTTGATGTAAGTGGTTTAGAGCCATCGCCCGAGGGGGTGGAATATGCCAAGCAACAAGGTCTAGAGGTCTTCCAGGCGGGGATAGAGGATTTTTCTTGCGTCGGTTCGAGACGATTTGACATCGTTACATTACTAAACGTGCTTGAACACCTACGCCAGCCGGCTGAGACCTTAACAAACATTAAGAAAAAACTACTGAAACCCGGTGGTTTACTCATCATTGATGTTCCAAACGAGTTTAACGATTTTCAAGTGGTTGCCGACACCGAATTTAATTTAAACGAGTGGTGGGTATGCCCCCCGAATCACATCAATTACTTTTCCGC
>NZ_JBTSLF010000026.1:0-22351 GCF_054640775.1 Candidatus Aquicultor sp.
ATCTTCGATGATGCTGGCTACTTTACCTTTAATTAACGTGACCTTCTCGTCCGCTTCGATTTTATTTAAGAATTTCTCATACCTACCTGGAGCACGAAGGTCGATGTAGAAGATGGTGATCTTGGCATCCGGATACTGCTCCCTGATGTACGTCGACTGCTTGAGCGAAGCCATGCAGCAGATATACGAGCAATACGAGAGATGGTTTTCATCTCGCGAGCCGGCGCACTGGACAAACGCTATGCTCTGCGGCTCCGACCCATCGGATGGTTTTACGATCTTGCCTTGCGTCGGTCCGTTAAGGGACGCATAGCGCTCCATCATCATATTGGTGATTACATTCTTGGCCTTGCCGTACCCAAGGATTCCGAGCTTCGATGCATCGTACGGATCCCAGCCTGTCGCAAAAACAACGGAGCTGACTTTGAAGTTGATCGTCTCGGGCTCCATGTTTAAATCTATCGCGCCGTATTTACATGCCTCGACACACTTAGCGCACTCCCCGCCCTTGCAAGCCTTCCCGTCGATGACGAATCTCATCGGGAACGCCATCTGGTGAGGTAAGTAAACCGCCTTTGTGGTGTCCATACCAAAGTTAAAGTCATTTGGCCTTTCAACCGGGCATGCGTCCACACATGCGCCGCACGCTGTGCAGTTCTCATTAATACGACGAGGATTCAACTTAACGATTACGTCATAGTCTCCAGACTGACCGGTTATACTCTGAACCTCAGCCAGGGTGTAGAACTTGACCCTCTCGTTCTTTCTGATTCTTTGATAGTTGATTTCCAGGCCGCATGAAGGGGGACAGAGTTTCGGGAAATACTGATTCAGCTGGGCGACCCGTCCTCCCATTGATGGGCCCTTCTCTACAAGATAAACATCATAGCCGGTTTCAGCGGCTTCAATAGCTGTCGTTAAGCCACTAATGCCTCCTCCAACGACTAAAATGCTTCCTAAGCTTTTTTCTTCTGCCATCCTGTTCCTCCCGGTTGTGACTGTTTTATTAAGGCACGCATCACAACGTCTGTAACTTCTCGTTTACTAACGAAAAACATATTTACAAATCTAACGCTCGACTCGTCTCTAGAGCTTGGTATGTAGAGGGCTCTTGGAAGTCTCTTGAAGGTGAACACACTAAGCGTAAATCTCGAGCCAAGCACATAACGCATCAATCTATAATCAAGTGCTGATGCACTATTTAAAGGACAAGTGTCCTGCTTATAGAACGAATTAGAGAATAATACCTGTTTCTATAATAATAATACTTTCAAACCAACATTTTAGGCTTTGCCTAAAGATAAAGATAATTTCTCCAGGCGCCTTGCGGCGCCTGGAGAATTGTTTCAATTACTAGTCTACGAGCTGGACATATTCTTTCTTGAAGTTTACCCACTCGCCGGTGTTCGGATCGTACTTCGAGTTGTTGAAGCACTTCCACTCCGTATCGTTGATCTTCGGATAATCGCCTCTGTAGTAGTACCCAGGATACCTCGTCTCCTCGCGGAAGAGGATATGGCGGGCGTGTGCTTCACCAGCCCAGATCCTGTGGTAATTCTCCCAGCAGCGGAGAAGCTCGTGGAGGTCTTTAGCAGCCATTCTGCCTGCATCCTCTTTCAGCATGTCTAACTTCCTTAGACCGGAGTCCAACATGCTCTTGCTGGTTGTATACCATGTTGCAACACCGCCGACATACTCGTCCATGATCTTCATCAATCTGAACTGCAGCATTCTTGGGGTGATGTAATGTGGGTTAACATCGACGTCGCTTGGAGCTGTCGAATAGCCACTGTACTTAGCGTACATTTCCATCGGCAGATACATCTCGCCAACTAGCTCATCAACGCTCTCTTTGACGGCCGGTTTGTAATCCGCATGATCAAGGCTCCATGCCACCATTGCTTTACCAGCTGCTCTTCCTTCAGCGTGTGAACCTGAGGAGAACTTATGGCCGGAAGCACCAACGGTATCGCCTGAGAAGAAGAGACCGTTAACGGTGGACATCCTGTTGTAACCCCATGACCACTCTGCCGGGGTACCCGGGATATCGCCAGGACCGCTTACCCAAAAGCCCGCGCAGCCAGCGTGTGAACCAAGCAGATATGGCTCGGATGGCATTAACTCGGATGGGCTCTTGTCTGGCTCAATGTTATCCGCAGCCCATAGGCCGGCCTGTGAAATACTCATATCGAGGAAGTCTTCCCATGCCTCAGCCTCGAGGTGTTTGAGCCTCTTTGGATCCATGGTCTTAGCAAGCTCTTGCAAAGCCTCATCGGTATGCATGAGAATCGGGCCTTTACCAGCTTTCATATCGATCATTGCAGCGTGGTTTCTAAGAGCGGTAGTCATAGGCTCGTGATAAGGAGCATACATCTCTTTGATTTCATCTGCATGTGTTACGCAGTAATCCTCGCCAAGTGCGTTTGTGGCTTTGGCTTTAAAGAAGAGGAACCATGCGCCGACCGGGCCGTAACCATCTTTAAACCTCATCGGGACAAAACGGTTCTCCATGAGGGTTAGCTCAGCACCAGCCTGTGTGCCCATTGCATAACCGGAACCTGCGTTCCATACGCCAAACCATGTACGGCCGATACCTTCGCCGACTGACCTTGGCCTAAATACGTTAACAGCACCGCCGGTTCCACCGAGGATGGCGTTTGCCTTAATGACGTATACTTTGTTCTCTCTTACGCTAAAGCCAATCGCGCCCGCAACCCTGTTCGGCTCGTTAGCATCGAGAAGAAGCCTTGTGATGAAGACTCTCTCAAACAGGTTCTGATCCATGCCGGTTGCCTGCCTGTTGGTCTCAAGCGCCCTCTTAGCAGCTTCGGCAACGATCGCCTTGTATGACTCACCGTTGATCATGATCTGCCACTTACCGGAACGAACCGGGGTGCCGCCATCTTTCAACAGCGCTTTGCCAGCGTCGCGTGCCTGGAATCCATCGAGTGAAAAGCCGTCGTCGCCTTTTTTCCAAATCGGAAGACCCCACTCCTCAAAGAGGTGTACGGAATCATCAACAAGACGACCAAGGTCCCATACCAGGTCCTCCCTGATGATACCCATGAGGTCGGTTCTTACGTATTTAATATAGTCCTTAATATCGTTTTCACCGATGTACGTATTGATTGCTGAAAGGCCCATCGCAACAGAACCGCTTCTATCAATCGCGGCTTTATCGAACATAACGACTTTTAAGCCTTTTGGGTTTGCCCAACGGCATGCTTCAAAAGCGGTACCGCAACCGGCCATACCACCACCGATAAGCAAAAGGTCGGCGTCAATCTCTACAACTTCAGGTTTTTCACAAAACTGAAAACTGTTTACTTCCTTTTCCATGGTCCCTCCTCCTTACTTTACTGCTACTTGATCGGCCGTCATTGTAAACAGCCAGGGTTTCTTTAAATCATCGAAATTCGGTTCTGGCGTCCCTGCATATGGATCTACTGAACCTTCCGGTACTAACCTGATTGGGAATTTGAACCTCTTGAGGGTGCCATTGCGGAATTTTACAGTCCACATAATGGAATCGGTACCCCTCATTGGGATAACGCTACCACCGAGTGGTGCAAAGTCTTTATAGCAGCTTACCTCTATAGCCTGCTGCGGACAAATCTTAACGCAGTTATAGCACTCCCAGCACTGCTCCGGCTCTTGGTTATAAGCCTTCATTGGGGTGCCTGTTGCTGTTCCGTCTTTGTCAAGTTTCATAAGGTCGTTGGGGCAAATGTACATACAGGCTGTCTTGTCCTGTCCTTTGCACCCATCACATTTTTCTCTCATTACAAAACTGGGCATACCTTACCTCCCTACAATGTTGATGGACCTAAACTTTCTCTCGGTAATCTTAGAATACATAGCTAGCTAGATATCCTTTCTTCAATTACCTCCTTTATTTATATTTAGCCGATACACAGACCCCCTTCCCCTGATTACCCTAACCATGTAATTATACTGGCGCATCTAACCTTATGCACATTTAACTTTAGGTGCGTTTATGTAATAGCGCTTGCAGCAGCCTTATAGCCTTAATGCCGTTTGCCTTATGAACTTTCAATTTAGGCGCTTTCGGTATCTAATGCTTTGAGGACTGTAAACTTAAGTTGCCGAAATAGAAACGATGGCTTCCGGCGGCAATTCACCTAAAACTCGTTCAGGACTTTCGGGAAAGAGATCTTCATTATGGCTATGTACCAATTGTTACGTGGATGATATCAATTCCTGTAATCTTTGTCAAGAGCCTATCAATCAAAAACTTCGATTACTTACTATAGGACTCAGCACCTCAGAGCAGATAACCCGTTATGTCAGGTCACAGACTTACCGCAGTCCCCTTCGTTGAATCATGAGCTGCCGTATCTATGCATTACGGTTGTAATATTCGCCCGACATGCCAGAGCACCATCATCGCTTCCCCAATTTAGGTACGTATATTCAGAATGCGCTGCTAGTTAGCGGTTTACGGCAAAAAAATAAACCGAAGGCAATCAAAATGCCTCCAGCCTACTCTGAATTATCAATAGAGTTAATAGAGTTGTAAGTCCGAAGCCCGAGGCCCGGGAAAAGGCTCTCACGGGCTAAGCTGTTTAACTTAAGAAGAATTATCGTTTTCTGCATATATCCTCGATTCGCTTTACCAGCGGTATCTCATATGCGCCCGGTTTAAAAGCACTAAACCTGGACTCCGGAACTTACTTATTCTCTTTATCGCAGTTTAATGTTTGTTATTTCTTCTTGACGTAGTAGGTGAATACTCCGCCGCTCTCTTCTTTCTCGACGATTGTGTTTCCGGTACGCTCGCACCAGGAAAGCAAATCGTTTGCCGAACCTGGGTCGGTGCTGACCATCTCCAATATCTGGCCGGATGTCAGAGTGTCCATAGCCTTTTTGGTCTTCAAAATCGGCATCGGACAAACATCACCCTTACAATCCAATACTTGATTAGGCTTTACACTTGCCACGCTTTAAACCTCCTTTAAATCAAATCCTTGCATATTATATGCTTGTTAGCTAGATTTCACGTCGTTTTGTAGATAATCCTCTTCTAAGGTTAATAACAAAATCTACCATAAATAACAACCCTTTTTCGACTCCACTTAATTATTATCTTTTCGCGGCGCATATACAAACCATATTTTGGTAATATTGGTGGATTGGGACGGCTTGATTCGGTATGTAACACCCCGTTTTAATCGCCGGCCATAAATCGTGGAGCGACGGCCGATATTTTTCGAAAACAATAGCGTATACCAGGAATTTTACCTCTTGACAAAGAATACAGGAGTTGATATCATGGTTGTAACAATTGGTACATACTTGAAATGCTTTTCAAAGCAGCATTTCATGAACTATAGCATAAGACACGGGTAGCGGGATAGAACGACCTCGAAGTCGGCGTGGTAGCTATCTAGGCATCACAAACATCCCAATATCAATACATAGCTGAAGGAATCAAGGCTCCGTCTGGAGAAATTCATACTATACTCTTTCGGATACTGGCAACGATAGCAGGGGCTATAAGAGTAACCCTGCCGTCGACGGATAACCCTGAAGGTCGTGACCTGATAATGACTATCCTAAAGAACATGCTCAACAGCTTTAGCGGGAAACAAAAAGAGGCCTCGCCACAACGGAGCAGCGGCCATAGTTTATATCGCTCGAACCAACCACGGCGAGCATTCCTTTTCAGCTCCCTCAACCCGTCCAACCGGACTACTACCGAATTCAACCTTGCGGCTTTTGTAAGAGCAAGCTATAAAACAATCCCTAAACTGTACGGTCTTATTTCTTCCGGGCACGCGAGTACTCTCAATGTGCCCAGCAACGATTATAATGGACTAATAAGTTTAGTTAGAACTTAAAGCGAGGGGGTGCCGAGGCAAGAGTAGCAGTCTCCTATATGTCGATACGGTCCTGACAGTCGTATATCTTGATGGAGCTTAGCGGTCTTATAATAGGGCTACTCTACCCATATATAAGACTTGAGAATTTCTAGAACGGAGGTGGTTGGGTCTACCGCGGAAGGAGCCTTAAGCACACCGTCCCACGTATAACCGATGGACGGATAGATGCCTGAGGTGCGGGTAAAGACAACAAGCTGTAACAATCCTCTTTAGTAATTTTAGGAAACTAGAAGGAGAGATGAGATGGCAACTAAAAACATTCTTATTCTAGGAGGTGGCAACGGTGGTACCATGATCGCCAATAAGCTCAGACACGAGCTTTCAAAAGATCGATGGAATATCACCGTCATAGACAGGGACAACCGGCATATTTATCAGCCGAGTATGCTCCTCGTGCCATTCGGGCTTGATGACCCTAAGAAAATCGTAAAACCTAGAAACAAGTATTTCAAACCTGGTGTGAATTTCGTACAGGATGTCATTGCGAATATCGACACCGAGAACAAAAAAGTAACCACGACTTCAGGCAAGGTCTTTCAGTATGACTTTCTTGTCATAAGCACCGGCTGCAGCGTGGACCCGGAGGAGGACGAGGGTTTGCCGGAGGCAATGGGCAAAAACGCGTTCACCTTCTATGAGTACGAGAGCACGCAACAACTTCGCACTGCGCTCAAGCAGTTCCAGGGCGGCAAGATCGTTGTCGACATTTCCGCTCTGCCGATCAAGTGCCCGGTCGCGCCGCTCGAGTTCTCGTTCCTGGCAGACTGGTACTTTAAAAAGAGGGGCATCCGCAACAAGGTGGATATCACGTTCGTTACCCCTGGGGCAGGCGTTTTCACCAAACCAAAAGCTACCGCGGTCCTTTCAAAAATAGTGGAGCAGAAAAACATTAACACTGTCGTCAACTGGGGTCTCGGCACCGTCAATGCTAAGGAAAAGTGGATCGAGAATATGCAGGGCAACGATAGGATTAACTATGACCTGCTGGTTGCGATCCCGACGACCGTCGGCGATAAAGCTATCGGCGACTCCGGCATCGACGATGGTATGGGTTTCGTCCCGACGGACCACAATACCCTAAAAGCCACCAAGCATGATAGCGTCTACGTACTCGGCGATGCGACCAACGTTCCTACCTCGAAGGCCGGCTCGGTCGTTCATTACGAGGTCGAGGTCGTTCTCTACAACATCCTAAGCGAAATCTGCGGCGGCGTCGCAATGCCTATGTTTGACGGCCATGCAACCTGATTTATCGTTACGGAAGCTGGAAGCTCCGTTCTGATAGACTTTAGCTACAAAGTAGAACCGCAGCATGGCAAGTTCCCCTATGCATGGGGCCCGATGTCACTGCTAAAAGACACCAGGATGAACTGGTACGGTAAGAAGGCATTTAGTTACCTGTACTGGACCGCCCTGCTCCCCGGCAGAGACCTTGGCGACTCGGCGATGCCGTGGTGCGGCAAGTACGTCGACAAAGAGTAATAACGGTCGATTCAATTTGACTAACAATATTGGATAGGGCAAAACTGGTCGTTACAAGGGTAAAGGTGGCCATAAAGCTTCAGGCTTTGGCCGCCTTTACCTATTTTAGATACCATCAAATCCCACCCCGACATTTCAATCCGCCTGCTTGATAGCTTATAATAGAAGAATGAATTTCAATAACAAGGATCATCCTGCCGCAGGCAAAATCGCGCTTTTTTGGGACGAGTCGTTTCTCTGGGGAATTATCGCCTATGAAACATTTACGCGGCTTTCGATTAACTTCGGGATCGTAACATCCGAAGATATACGCGCCGGTGCTCTGGCCGGGTACGACATCATCTTCGTCCCCGGCGGTTGGGCTAGCAATAAGATCAAGGCGCTGGGTGAGCAAGGCGTGCGGAACATTCGCGCTTTCGTAGAAAACGGCGGTAGCTACCTTGGTTTTTGCGGGGGTGCGGGGCTTGCCCTTAAACATAAAGACGGAATCTCGCTTGTGCCGGTGACGCGAAAACCTACCAGCGAGCGCGTACCCAGTTTCAGCGGTAAGATACGACTGCACCAGGAACAACCGGATCACCCGATATGGGACCACATCTCAGACAACACGGCATTTCATGCATGGTGGCCCGGCCAGTTTTCAATCCTCAAACCTTCGGAGGTTGTAATCGTTGCTTCCTACGACGAACCCGAGGACGGCTCTTACGTTGCCGATTTGATGGTAGCGCCGGATATGGATTGGGATACGTGGGAGCGAAGCTATGCTACCAACCTGAACCCCAACAGGATTAGGTTTGAGCCCGCCGTGATCGAAGGCACGTATGGCGACGGCAGGGTCTTTCTCTCCTACTTACATTTTGAGACTCCCGGCGATTACCCAGGCCAAAAAGTGTTGCTGAATATATGCCAACACCTTGCCGGCAAAAGCGTACTCGCCAAGCACACCGGCCTGTCTAAGGCCCGCAATATGTCGCCAATCGCCTCACCCGGCCATAAGCCGGACGAAAGGGTCTTGAGGAATATAAAACAGCTTAAATGCGCCGCAGAAGACCTCATCGCCTTTGGCGAGAAAAACTTCCTGTGGTATTGGAGAAACGACTGGATCCTCCAATGGCGTCGCGGTGTCCGGGGTATCGAGTACTGTACGCTCTACTTGATGCTCAAACAACTCGCCGAGCTAATCCCGTTGGCCGCCACGTTTGACGCCCAGCTCGCGCACGAAGTGTCGGAGCTAAAAACGTTCGGCCTTCCCTTCTTTGAGAAAGCAAAGCAGTTGCTCCTGATCGAGCGCTTTGCAATGAATAACGGGCCCATCAGTCCGCTGAAGACCGATGACAAGAACGTGCGGCGCATCCGCGAAGAGCTTTTTTCTAACTCGAAAAGCTTTGGAGGATATTACAAGCAGATCATCGACAGGATAGATGCCATCCTGCTTCCCCTTCTTAAGTAAAACAACAATCGCCCGCACGAAGCGAGTACTTCGTGGGGGCGACCTTTTGTCACGTCGATTTCTTTCAAGTCAGTCTATTTTAAAAGGCGGTTTGAGCTATGACCACGTACAGGTCTTATGCTGCTCGACCAGCTCAACAAACCCAGGGTAATCAACCGTCTTGACACCATCTATCACACCGTCTATGCCGCGGGCCATCAGATCCTCTTTCAGAGCATAGACCGGATGGTCTTTCATAACGTCTTTTATCTTGGCCTCGAGCGCCGTCCCGGCCATAACGCCGTAGATTCCATCTTCGAAGAGCAAGATGGGTGCGCCCTTTGTTGCAAACTTCAGGCAGCTCTCCAGGCTCGTTGACGCAAATGGCGATTTATTTACCAGATGAAGCATATGTGCCTCCTTTATCATTATCTCTACTATTAAAATGGGAACAGGACGTCCTGCTCTTCCATCAATTTCGCTACTTGCTCTTTGTCCAAAACCTCGGGCTCGACAACAAAATCATCGACCGTTAGCCCTCGGGACTCCATGGATTCTTTATCGATATAAAGCTTCTCAATATCGTATCCTTCTAGAACCCTGAAGGTCGGGGAAAAGTTCTTAATACCGAGCGGGGTCGTATCCATGCCTTTCTTAATCGAGTATACGCCGTCATCTACGAAAAGAAGGCTGACATCCTGCTCGTATGCACCCATAATCAACACGGTTTCCAGGCCCTCAAAAGAATATATGGTTCCATAGGGTGCCTTGCGCATAACGAACATAATTTTACTTATATCACTCACTTAGTTCACACCCTTTCCTTAAGCTCCAAACGTGACAAGTCTATCCGACTTAATGGCCATTTCAGTCAGCTGGCCGAGACCTGAAATCCTAAATCCTGGGGCGAGTACGTCATCATTTATGCCCCTGCGCTTGGCTGCAGCGATGCAGACAACCATATCTACACCCTTCTCGGCGACTTCCGACCATCTCTTTGTGATGTTGCGATCATCGGCTTGAATATCTGCGAGTTTTGATGAGTTGATTACGCCATCGTGATAGAAAAATACGCCGATGATCTCATGCCCTTTGTCCATAGCGGCCGCAACAAACTGGTAGGCGCTATCGGACGACTCGTGGTGATAAGGTCCTTCCTGGACCAATACGGCAAACTTCATTCCTGTCGCTCCTTCCTTTTCGCTAGAAAGTTATTTCTTATTCATTAATTCGAAAGAAAGTAAATTTATACAATAGTATACCCCGTAGGGTATATTGTCAATAGCTAAAATATCTTTCTTTGGCCAGAACAAAGGCGCAAGTAACCACATATTTGGTGGGATTGTATAATGATACCAGTACCTGCCTTATAAATACACCGCTGGTTGCCGTCAAGAACAATCGCTAGTTAGGGGTCTGGGCCGGCTCCGAATCAAGCGCTGGCAGTAGTCCTGAGGCTTACGGAGAGTATCACCACATCATCCGACAAGTTACCCTTTGTGCACGCAATAAGTCCCCTGAATATCTCTTGAGGTAGCCCCTCTGCCCTCGGATGTTTTACTTCTTGTATGGCCTTCATCAATCTTTCTTCACCATAGAAGCCGCCCGCACATCTCGCCTCGGTTACGCCATCGGTATATAAGACTAAAATGTCCTCTTTTTCAAGCCTTGCGCGGCTATCGGCATACTGTAGCCGGGCAAATGCACCCACGATGGGCGAATTCGTCTCCAGAACCTCGATTTCCGGTGCCGCCTTCCGCAGTATAGCCGGGGGATGGCCTCCGCTGCAGTAGGTAAACACTCCTGACCCCACGTCCAGAATACAAAAGAACATCGTCGCAAAAAACGACGCTTTCGATGCGTCAAGCATTACTCTATTCGCCTTAGCCACAATTGCGGCCGGTGAATCGCTCTCATATGCGTACGCCCTGACGGTGTTTTTTATCAGAGATGTGAGAGTAGCCGCCTCAAGTCCCTTTCCGGACACATCCCCTATAAGAATGCCGACCTTTCCGTGCTCCAGCTCAAAAAGGTCGTAGAAATCACCGCCCACCTTTGTCGCCTCGGTCGCCGAGCGGTAAAGGTGTCCGAATTCGATGCCTTTTACTTCTTTCGGCACCGTCAGCAGCGCTTCCTGCAGCGTGTCGGCAATGTTTCGCTCGGTAGAGTATATTCGGGCATTCTCAAGAGCAAGAGACACGGACGTGGCCAGCTTACTGCAAAAATCAAGTTGATCCCCAGTAAAATCAACGGGCCGGGAATAGTAATTAAACGAGAGCAGACCGATGATCTCGTTCCTTACGATTAAAGGAACCACCACAAATGCGCGGAGCCCGTGCTTCTCCATTACGTCGAGGTTGACTCGTTCGTCGGTAGAGGTATCGCTAATCGCAACCGGTTTTCTACTTGCTACCGCTATCTCTGAAACTGAAGCACGTTCTGCTTTGATTTGCGAACCGATTACTTGTTCTGGCAAGCCATAGACATACCGGGTCACCCAATAATCCCCCGCCCGAAGGGCGATCCCGGCCGTTTCGGCAGCCATTGCTTGTGCCGCATCCTTTACCACCCTTTGCATTATCGCGTTAAAATCCAGCGTTGAGTTCATCTCCGAGTTGATCCGGTTCAGAGCATCGCTTAGTTCCTTTGCTTTTTCTAAGCGCTCTTTTTCCACCTTCCTCTCGGTTATATCACGGGCTATAACTTGTACCGCCTGTTTACCCTGATAAACGATGGGCACATCCATGACCTCTACATCGACCGGGTGTCCGTTTAAACGGATGTATTTCTCCTCCACCGGGCCGACCACCTTGCCACGTTGCGCGCGCAGAATCAGGTCTTTTGCGCTCATGCGATAGTCTGGATGGACGAAACTGAGAAGAGGTTGTTCGATAAGAGACGCGGGATCCGCAGACCCAAGCAGCTTGGCCCCTGCAGGATTTATATAGATGAATCTCCATTCACTAATGACAGCGATGAAATCCGGCGATACCTCGACCAGGCGACGATAGCGCTCTTCGCTCTCTCTCAGCAGTTTCTCCGTGGCTACGTGGTGAGTTATATCCGTAAACGATTCCACAACGCCCGCAATCTCGCCCGTCTCGGTTCGTAAAGGGGCCGCGTTGATGGATAACATCACAGGACTTGTCCCGAGGGGTTTAGTTTGATTTGGCTCAAAGGCGACCTCTATATTATATATGGGTTTTCCTGTTCTCATCACCCTCGCAAAAGGAAGCTTTTCTTCGGCTATCGGTCGCCCATCGACGGTTGTAAGGCTCCGTGCCAGAACTGTATACGGTTTGCCGATAACGGCGTTCTTTTCAACATCAAGGATTCTCTCGGCGGCGGCGTTGATAAAAGTAAGACGACCGTCTCTAGCAATGATAATAATGCCTTCACCTATAGTCCGTACGATTCGCTCGATCTCTTCCCGGCCGATTGCCTTGTTCACGACGCTTCCTCCTCGAGTGTCTCGTTCGTCCCGCCTAAGTCATAGATTCTTTTTAGATTCCCATTAGATTAAAAACATACGATTTCGTTGCAAGATAAGTTAAATAATCATCAATGAATGGGTCTCCGGTTTACTAGCAAAACGATTGAGACCAGCATTTCAGAAGGCCGGCGTCACCCGTAAATAAAAAGAGACGGGTGTTTAAACCCATCTCTTATACTATTCACGCATGCCAGGAACAGCACCGGATATCAGGAACAACGCAGCTTGTACTCTTTTTTGGCGGGCATGTAGTTACAAAACGGATCTTCTCCCAAATAATCTCCGCCTACCGAATAAGCCCGCGCCCTGCATCCGCCGCAGATATTGCAATATTCGCACGCGCCGCACTTGCCTTTGTGCTTTGAGATATCCCTAAGTTCTTTGAACAACTCAGAATTCTCCCAGATATCTTTAAATGTACGCTCTTTAAGATTTCCCGCTGCTTTCGGAAAGTAGCTGCATGGAAGCACATTGCCGTCGACATCGATAACGCTTATAACCTGGCCGATAACGCAGCCCTTTGATCCGCCGGTAGAGAACTTAAACGATCTGCGCTTAAACTTGACGCCTTCCTCTTTTGCCTTCTGCAGCACGACCCTGTAGTAATGCGGCGCACATGCGGGCCTTACCAAAAGACTATCCTCTGCCTTTTCCATCTGGAAATGCCAATCGAGAATCTCTTCATAATCTTCCTTCGGTATGAGTTCGCCCATCAGTTCTTCGCCTCTGCCCGTAGGGATTACCATAAACATATACCACGCCGTGGCGCCTAGTTCTTTCGCCAGCCTGTATACATTTGGAATCTGCTCTTGATTTCGCCTGGTAAAGGATGAATTTATGATGAATTCAATGCCGTGCTCCCTGAACAAGCGCGTGGCGTTCACGACTCCTTCGAAGGCACCCTTCTGGTTCCTAAAATCATCATGCACCTCGGCGGTCGGCCCATCGAGACTAAGAGCTACAATGCGTATGCCGGATTCTTTTATCCGGCGGCAGACATCCTCGGTAACGAGCGTGCCGTTGGTTGCGAGGCTTAACCGCAACCCTTTCTCCGTCCCGTACCGGGCGATCTCGAATACGTCGTCTCTCATCAACGGCTCGCCGCCGGATAGGACAACAACGGGCTTTGCGTAGCTTGCTATGTCATCGATTATTCTTAACGCCTCTTCTGTCGAGTAATCCGGGTGACCTATGATATCCTTCTCCGAGCTGGAGCGACAGTGGACGCATTTCAGATTGCACCTCCTGGTGATCTCCAACGCCACCCATTTCGGCTTGACTTCCACAAACACTCTTCCTTTCACACATCACTGATTGCACTTTCAAGTAACCGCTACTTTCTCGAACAGGCCATATTTATTCGTAGGACCTTCATATATCCCCGGTAGCTTTCCCGCATCTTCCTTGCTTGGGCGGTATATGAAGCGTTATCCTGTTACGACGCTAGTAGCGTACCAATATTACTGGCTCGGGCGCTATAAAACAACACCCACACAGGTTAGAGGTTTTGGGTAATCTACCGCGGAGGGCATAAACCCCCAGGTATCTAATAGTGATGGATTCATGGAAAGTGCCGTAGAATATGCGAGTCGCGGCTCAATAATTTTGTTGCGGGCAGTGCCTTTTCGTGGAGCTTCGCATATGTCAGTATACGGTCGGTCTAAGCTCCTACTTTTCGTTCGCTATTTTTTGCAGGCCGCCTATCATGTGGTACTCATGTCTTTCCGGATTTGTTTTCGAAGTGGACGTATTCCGTGTATCACCGACAGCATTAACGACTGGGCTCTGAGTTTGATCTTCTTCTGCGGAAAATCATAGTAGCGCATCTTTAAATCGTCGCAGATCGCGTTCATATAGTTGCTTGCCTGGGTATCGTAAAAGTGTATCGACGTGGTCAGCGTGGCCGCATATTTGCCTTCGAACGCGGCCGTCGCCTCTTTTTCGAATATAAGCTCGATAAACCGTTTGTATTGTGACGGGACCAGCGCATAATAGAGCGGGAACGCCCACACCACCCGTCGCTGGACTCGATCTTGCGGATGATCGCCTGCTTGCCTTCATATACGACAGGCGCTGCGGCCACTTCGACATCGATTGTCTTTCCATCAAGGCGAAGAAACCTTTCCTCAATAAGACCCACCCGCTGTCCTTGCTGCATTTGTCGGACTCGCGCTACGACCACATCACGGTAATCAGGATGGACGAAATCAAGAACGGGTTTTCCGGTGAGTTCCTCTGAGGATGCGGCTCCGAACATCTTTATCGCCGCATTGTTTACATACGAGACTATACCCCCACTATGGACGACTATCCCGTCGGGAGAAAGCTCTACCAGAATACGATACCGCTCTTCACTCTCTCTTAGTGAGTCTTCTGCCAGCTTTCTGGCCGTGATATCGGTCGATATACCGCAGACCCCGTAAATACGCCCCTCGGGATTACGCAACGGGAACTTTATCGAGATGTACGTATGCGGCCCATCCTGAAGAGGTATCACCTCATCAAACCTAAGAGGTAGTCCGGATTCAAATACTTTCTTATCATTTTTCGAGGATAGAGCTCCTCGAAAGTTACCGGGACCATCTGCTCTTTGGCCCTAAGGTATTCTGTATAAAATATAGTGCCGACCAGCTCTGGCAGCGCCTCCCAAATATTCTTGAAGAGGAGTTCTTCTCGTTTTCTACCTACAAGCTGTGCGGCCTTGCGATTCACGTACGTTATACGCCACAAGTTATCCAGCGCAATAAATCCATCGGTTATGCTCTCGAGTATATCGAGAACCTCTCGCCTCGACCCTCTGATTTCCTCAGCCGCCCGCTCTCGTTCTGTGACATCCTCGCCGATGCTCGCTACCCCGATCCCGGTTCCTTGTTCGTCTCTTAGGAGCACATTGCTGAGCGAGATAGTCCGTGTTTCTCTCTCTTCCGTCAAGATGTCGATATCATAGTGAGTCGGAGCACCTTTCGTAATGATCTCGCGAAAGACCTGTTTCATATGCGCTCTTTGCTCAGGGGGGATAAACAAAGCAAACCAATCTTTTCCGAGGACATCTTCTTCAAACCAACCGGTAAGGTCAAGAAAAAAATCGTTAGCAAAGATTATATTCCCCTGGACATCTAAAATGATAGCGACAAGCTCGGCTTTTTCTAGCATGTCGCGGAACCGGCGCTCGCTTTCCTTCAGCGACATTTCCGCCAGCTTGCGGGTGGTGATATCGGCAAAAGATATAACAGCGGCTGTCGTAGCGCCGGCCTCATCGCGAACCGGACCCGCATTTACCGATATAATGACCTTACGCCCATCGGGGCGCACAACAATATACTCGACATTCCGAACTATCTCGCCTGTTTTTATAGCTTCAGATATCGGACGTTCCTCCACCGGGTAGGGTTTGCCCTCTAGCGTGGTCACCGTATATCCAGGATTATTATAGGGGCGCCCTATTAATTTACTCCGCTCTACACCAAGGATTTCTTCCGCAGATTCGTTCGCGTAAGTGATAGTGCCGGCTATGTCGACGATAAGTATGCCCTCAGCTATAGTCTCGAGTATACGCAGCTGTTGTTTCAAAGCATCCTCTGCCAAGCCGCCCCCCTTCACAACCACGCGTTCGATTATTCTAGATAGTATTACCCATATTTTACCCAAACATTATGTAAAACTATTGAGCGATGTGAGAGGGATCGAGCGGTTTTGTCCCGAGTACGTTGTATGCTAATGAGGCATAGCATCAACTATGCTATACTAGGCCTGTAATCAATCGAATAGTAGGCATACAAGGCACCATATGGAGACTAATCGCAGGAAAATTCAATGGCTAGATAATCTAAAGATTATAGCGCTGCTTTGCATAATGACATTTCACTTTTGGCCTGCGCTAAACCCCCACGTCAGAGATTTCGGCATTTCTTTTGGGCATTGGCCGCTGCTTACATTGCCATTGCGCAACGGCTTTCAAGGAACGTTCCTCTTTATTATAACAAGTGGAACCGGTCTTACCTTGCTCGTGAGTAATAAAAAGATCACCTGGGCTGAGTTCTACCGGTCACGTGTTTTAAGAGTATATGTACCTTATTGGGTAACTCTTTTCATTGCTCTTGTGATCTATTCGTTCGGCATAAATGTCTCTCTAACCCCTCCCAAAAGCGCGCTGGGTTGGATCTCGAACATCCTTCTGGTCGATGTACCGTTTGAGCAAAGACTCCAGCCGCATCTATGGTTTTTATTTGCGTTGATACAACTATACCTAGTGTTTCCTTTTATCTATAAATTTACTAAACGGACCGGGCAGTATGGCCTCGCTGGTATGTTTGTACTGCAGTTTTTAGCGTTCTACTCCTCTAGTCTTTATCCTTCTGCGCTCTTCAAGATAGTTTTGTCCCATTTCCTTGTATGGGTGTTTCCGTTTCAATTAGGCGTGTTCGTGGGAGTAATGCTCTCAAGCCACAGGGAGAGAACCGAGCGGATCATGCATAAACTATTTCCCGTAGGCCTCATCATATGGGCTATAGGAACCATAGCGAATAATTACCCGCAGGGAAACCCGATAACGTTTGCCTTCATAAGCGTAGGGCTTCTACTTATCGCGTTTAAAGCTGCATCCCTTAATTGGCGACTACCTATCGTCAACAGCGCCTCATACGAGACGTACCTTATACACATCACGATCCTGGCGATTCTAAGCCCTGTGCTGAAGCCACTATCGGTTAGCCTATTTTTTGTCGTCTTTTTAGTAGGTTCCCTACTTGCAGGTTATGTCGTAAAGCAAATCTGCGCAGCGATATACGATGCCATACAACTTGGATTACGACCCGAACCGGTACTACCCTCACCTGAGCCGACTGTGGATAGCTAGAAATTAGCCGAAACTAATCACCGGCAATAAAGAAGACCATTTTCCAGGTATCGCCCTCTTTTTTAAATCGGGCACGGTAATCAACAGAGCTTCGCATATACGTACCAAATACATACCCTGAGGTACCAGAAGTAGTTTGAACCTGGTTCCAATCGCTCTTGCTGATCGATGGGTTAACAAGCTTCACAATATTGTAGTTGAGCCTGCAGATAACGCTTGAATCAGTATTTGAAGCCGAACGAAGGTTAACATTATTAGCGATAATGGCGGCGTATGTGAAAGCATCGTACTTCTCCGGCCAGTTGCTGTAAACGTAAGGAGCGGTAAACTCTGTTTTGGCCTGATCGGTAAAGGTACCGCCGAGCCTCAGTACTTCGCTAAGCTCGAACCAGATTTTAGATTTTTCCGGGTTTGTGGTTAGTCCCCACATCTTCATAAAAGAGTCGATGCCGTTACCTTCCAAGCCGAAGCTTCCCCGGATATCTTTATCGAGGTGCTGCTTTAAGAAATCCACGTCCTTTCGTTCTACCGCAGCAAGCAACTGATCCCGGAACGCTTTAAAGGAGGGAAATTTTTCGGCTTCATCCACAGGCAATAGCTTTTCTCCGCCGCATGCCTCGATGGTTGTCTGAGTGGTGGTGGGAAGCTCGGATGTGCTGGAAGTAGAAGAACTGCTGGCGGCAGACCTAGGGCTTTTCGAGGTGCATGCGCCAGCTAGTAATGCCAGAATTATAACCAAACTGGATAACATTACCGGTTTAAGCCAGCCGTTTCTCATTTAAGCGCCCCTAGCCGAACGTGTCCCATCTTCAATCACCTCGAAGAGCATCCTAGATACCTTTATAAGCGAGGGTAAATACCACAACATCGTCTGATAGACGGCCACCGGTAAATCGCAATACCTCTTCAAGTAGTAGCTGCGGTACTTCCTTGGCCGATACTGCCCCAATCCCTTTAACAAACTCTATAAGTCGATGCTCCTCAAAGAACTTGCCATCGCTTCTTGCTTCGATCACACCATCCGTATAAAGAACTAATATCTCACCGGCATCAAGTGTCACCTCACCGTTATAATAGCGCAAGCCCGCAAACGCCCCGATAATTGGGCTATATACGTCAAGTATATCAACGCTGGAATTTTTTCTCTTAATGATTGCCGGTGGATGCCCCGCGTTGCAATAAGTTAGTCTTTTTGTTACTTTATCGAAAATAGCAAAAATGGCAGTGATAAAAGTTGATGGGTCGGAGAACATCCTTACAGTATCGTTGGTCTTCGCCATAACGTACGCCGGGTCATACCCCTCGAGTGCATAGGCCCTTATTGTGTTCTTAGCAACGGCCGTTAATGCTGCAGCTTCTAATCCTTTCCCGGATACGTCACCGACCATAAGACCGATTTTGTTGTGCTCCATCTCAAAGAGGTCGTAAAAATCACCGCCAATTCGGGCGGCCTCAGTAGCGGAGCGATAGAAATGTCCATACTCTAAGTGATTTACCTTCTCGGGTACGGTTAGAAGCGCATCTTGCAGCGTATCCGCGATATGGCGCTCGGCCCCGTAAAGCCGCGCATTCTCAAGTGCGATTGCTGCGTACCGGCCCATGCCCTCAAGGGTGGCAATGGCTCGCTCATCCAGTTTCTCCCCTGGATCCAAGTTCGAGACCCAAAGAAGGCCAATGATTCTACCCCGCGACCACAAGGGAACCATAGCGATTGAGCGCAGGCCGATCTCAGCAAACCGAGGTATTTTATCGTTAAATGCTTGATAGTCATCTAGAACCAAGGTCTTTTTGCGGGATACAACTAGCCCGCCCATCCCTCTACCGGGAGGAACCTCGGTCTTTGCAAAATATTCCGGCAAATTATAGATAAACGGGTACGTGACGGCTCTTGTCTCTTCGTTAACAAGGCCAACCGCACCGACGTCGGCACCAGTAAGCTCGGCAGCGTTTCTAGCTATCTTGTACATCAACTCATCTAGCTTAAGACCGGATGTCATATCTAAGGCGACGTCGAGAAGTGTTTGAAGGCGCTTGCTTCTTTTATCCAACTCCTCAGTTGATCTTGTAAGTTCACCAAAAAGACGTGAGTTGTCTATTTCTGCGCGCTTGCGATCTTCAATGTCCTCGACCATGGTCAAAAAGTAGAGGGGGTTCCCTTTCTCGTCGCGGACGATAGAAACGGTCGTGCTGGCCCAGAAAAGCTCTCCATTTTTCTTGATATACCGCTTTTCGGTCTGGTAAGGGGGCAGTTCTCCTCTTACCATCTGTTGAGCAAAACCAACATCCTTGTCTATATCGTCAGGATAGGTGATTTCAGGAAATGTAAGTCGAGTAAGTTCTTGCTCGGTATATCCCAACATCTGGGACAGCCTGGCGTTAACCTTTACAAATCGATAATCTAAACCTTCGATAGCCATGCCAAGCGGGCCTTCTTCAAACACTTTGCGGAAGCGCGCTTCACTTTCTTTGAGCACCTCTTCCGCTTTCTTGCGCTCGGTAATGTCGATGGTAGTGATAAATATCTTCGATCGTGTTTCCTCATAACCCGAAGGGATAAACGATATTACGGAGACGTATAATAGGTCTCCCTTAAATGTTCGACTTGTGAACTCTGCCTCGAACTTTACTTCCCCCCTCTCGGCAAGTGCGATTAAGAATTCTTTAGCAGCATCTAGGCCTTCTTTAGTAAAAGTTGCCGCGAAGTTTTTTATAAACTCTTCTTTACTGCTCGCCCCATATAGCTCAAGGGTGGCCTTGTTCACATCGATTATCTTTATTGTTGCTAGGAGATTAGCTGCAGCTTCTGGATGTTGCTCAAAGTAGGCTCTAAAGTCCTTTACCCCTTGGCTCTTAAGCTCATCAACAATGACAGTAATCTCTGATGCATCTTGCTCCCATAAAGCAATAGGAGAATCCTCGAATAAGGTTCGATACCGGTTCTCACTCTCCTTCAGAGCCTCTTCTATCCTTTTTCGCTCAGTTACATCGGACACATAAGCAGAAAGACCGTTTGCATAAGGATAAGCGTGTACCTCAAACCATTTTTTTAGTGGAGGGTAGAAGGCGTCGAAGGTTGTCGGCACCATCTTTTCTTTGGCACGGTGATACTCTTCATCAAACTTTGTGCCCTTAAGTTCCGGTAACACCTCCCACATATTTCTAAATAGAAGTTGTTCCTTTTTCTTCCCTATAAGCTGGGTGGCCCTTCTATTCACATAGTTGAAACGCCAGAGGTTATCGAGGGCAAAGAATCCATCGGTTATGCTCTCGAGAATATCGAGAACTTGCCTCCTTGATTCGCTGATCTCTTGTGCTGCCTGCTTCTCCGCTGTGATATCGTGGCCGAAGCTGGCTGCACCAGTAACGTTTCCCTGTCGATCGCGCAACGTCACATTGCTAAACGCGATAGTGCGCCTCTCTTCTTCTATCGTTACAATGTCGTTCTCATAGTGGGCCGGAACGTCCTGTGTAATCAGTTTATTAAAAACTCGCTTGATTTCCTGCCGTTCCTCTGGGGGAATAAATAGCTCAAACCAGTTTTTCCCGATAACGTCTTCCCTTTGCCAACCTGTAAGATCAAGTAGAAAATCGTTTGCAAACATGATATTGCCCTGGGTATCCAATATGATTGCGATAAGCTCGACTCCTTCGAGCATCTCTCGGAACCTGCGCTCAGACTCTTTTAGGTCTTCTTCGGCCTGCTTGCGAGTTGTGATATCGGCAAAAGATAAGATCACGCTTATAGGCTTGCCTTTATCATCACGAATCGGAGCAGCATTTGCGGATATGATCACTCGACGACCGTCGGGACGTATAACAGCATACTCTACGCTTCGCACTTGCCGACCTGTTCTTAAAGCTTCAATCGCCGGACGCTCTTCTAGTGGATAGGGTTTACCTTCCAGCGTGGTTACCTTGTATCCAGGGTCGCCATAGGGACGCCCAAATAAATCGCTTTTCTTTACGCCAAGTATCTCTTCTGCCGATTTGTTGGCATAGACGATGATTCCATCGGCATTGACTATATATATGCCCTCGGCTATTGTTTCGATTACTCGCTCCAATTGCGCTCTTGAGGCAGCCTCTTCCAAGCTTGTTTCACCTCGGCAATCATATAAGTGCTTCTGCTTTCAGTTATTCTCTCTATCTAATTTGCCTAAACATCAGCAACTTTATGCGACAACGAATTAATAGAGACTTGGCAGAAATTTTCAGGTTACTTTGATATTGGGTTGGTAGAAACGTGTTGCTGTACTTAAAGCCAATAGTATGTTAACCTACTTTGATATTGACGGGATTATCGTTGACTATAGTTGAAACACCGTTATTATAATCAACTTGGCGAGCAAGAGGATACAACCCAATATGTTGCTAGAAGAGGGATTAAGCCTTCAAGACATCGTATTCATAATAATCTCGATAATAACCGCCTTTACGATACACGAATTCGCACATGCTGCGACCGCATATTTGCTAGGCGACTCCACAGCGCGTAACCAGGGAAGGCTTACGCTTAACCCAATCGTTCATCTCGATATCATCGGCTCTATCATGATCTTACTTGCGGGGTTCGGCTGGGCGAAACCTGTAGAAGTCAATCCTCATAATTTTAAAAACCCTAAGCGAGACGACCTGCTTGTGAGCCTTGCGGGGCCTGCCTCGAATTTTCTACTTGCATTTGTTTTAGCAAAGCTGTATTTCTTTAGCATTCCCGAATCATACGATGGACTGCTCAGTACGGCGATATATATCAATATGGTATTGGCGATATTTAATCTGCTGCCGATTCCGCCTCTTGACGGCTCTCGTATAATTCCGTCTCTTTTGCCTGCTAGCGCTCAAAACACGTGGGCAACCTTTGAACAGTACAGCATGGTGATCTTTATCGCATTGATATTTTCCGGTGTGACCGGGCTTATCATCGATTATCCGGTTCAAATGGCGTTGGATTTTGCGTACCTTGGAGTTCCGTAGGACGACACCTGCTTGTTAGCGAAACGCAAGCTAATCGATTAGTTTCTTGCCGTAACCCTTAAGGAGCAGGGAACTTGTCACCACCGACACAGATGAAAAGGCCATCGCTAACCCGGCCCATTCCGGCGGCAGGAGCTTTCCGGTTAAAGGATAAAGCACCCCGGCTGCAATAGGAATTCCAATCACGTTATAAATCAAAGCCCAGAAAAGGTTTT
>NZ_JBTSLF010000027.1:0-21200 GCF_054640775.1 Candidatus Aquicultor sp.
CGGCATCGATATCGGAATCTTCGCCCACCAGCTGTTTTTCGATATCCTCACCCGCGTCGCCGGTGAAAAGCGCCTTGAACTTGCCGTATTTGACCATAACGACCGCCGATTCATCGTTTTCATCATCGGTAGGAGCGCTATCATTTAACTCTGTATACAGGGTATCTATTTCAAGCGAATTGCCCAGGCGTAGCGTATCGCCCGCATCAACCGGAAGATCGCGCGAGCCTTTTCCTTTAAAGCCTGCAAACAAGGCCGAACAAGCCTTTGAATCCTTTGTGCTGTGGGGATAGATAATGCTGCCGATTACAAGCACGTCGGCAAGTTTCTTAAGACCCCCAGCATGGTCCGCGTGAAAATGGCTTATAAGTACCGCGTCGATTTTCTTGATGCCCCGCTGCTCGAGCTTTTTTTGGAGAGTGCCGGGGTCGGGGCCGCCGTCGATGAGAAGCCGCGTGCCATCGGGTGCGGTTATGAGGGCGCTATCCCCTTGGCCCACGTCTAAAAATTCGATTTCAAGACCTGCGGGCGGTGCCACTAGCGCGACCTGCCACCAAATCGAAGCCGTTACTAACCCAATAAGCAGTAGCAGGGCATGCCATAACCTCAGCTTGAGGTTTATCTTCTCAAAATAGAGTGCGAGACCAGCTATTATGGGGTAACTCAGAAGAACCATTAAGAGTGAGGGTTGGCCGAGGGACAGTGAGGCGCCCGGGATTTTTGATAACATGCTTGCCGAATGTATCATGGCTTCCAGGATTATTTTTACGACAAAAAAGAGCAGTGCGCCCGCAAACTTAGATATGGCGGCCACCGGCAGTGCGACCATGCCGAGAACGAGCGCGGGCCCGGTAAGCGGGACAACGATCAGGTTCGCGATCGGTGAGATGGCCGATACCTGGCCGAAGTAGTAGACCATGATCGGCAGTACTCCCAGCTGGGCGGCAATGGTTACGGAGAGGCCGGTCCGCAAGGCTTTGGGAAGTTCGGACATAAGGCGGTCGAAGCGGGATGCGAACATGATCAGCGAAGCGGTCGCGATGAACGAGAGCTGAAAGCCGATGTCAAAAAGCGTAAACGGACTTACGACAAGGATGGCCAGTACGGCTGCGGCAAGCGAAGTGAGGCCGTCCTTCCCTCTGCCGAACAGCCACGCGATAAGCGCGATAGTCGCCATGACAAAAGCCCTGGTGATCGACGGAGACATCCCGCTTACCATAGTGTAGAGAGCGCTAAACGCCACAAGAATGCCGAACTGTACCGGTGGGCGGAGGCGCAATATGCGCAGCAGCGGCCAGAGGGCGCCGAGCACCAAGGCGATATTCATGCCGGATGCCGCAAGTATATGCGTGAGGCCGGTCGACCTGAACGACTCCTCGATTTCATCGTCGGTTGTCGACATATCACCGAGCACGATACCGTTTAAAAGGCCGGCGCAATCCGGCGGCAGGTATGACGAGTTGACACCCTTTACCCAGCGCCGTATCGATCCGGCATAAGACATGATATAAGGGATTAGCGAGAAATCCTGGTGTTGAATGTGTTCGATATCGTCCGGGTGGGCGCTGAGGGTCGACATGATACCCTTATGATAAAGATATCGCCGGTAATCAAAGTCACCACTCGACTTAGGAATTCCAAAACGGCCGGACACCCTGATACCGTCCCCCATTCCCAGCTTAAGGCGACCGCGTGAGCGAACCTTAACCCTGACCTCCTCGTTTATCCTCCACTGCCGGTCGTCTGCTGCCAATCCGTCGAGATGGTATGCGGTCGCTTTCAGGTTGAAGCTTGAAACCCCTTCCTGGTAGGTAGGGTCGCCGGTAACATACCCCTCGATAGTCGCATGCGCCGATTGGCGGCCCGCTTTGTAGAGCAGGCTCGATTCCTGCCCGGATGCGGACAGCGCCGTCAGAAATATCCCGAGCGAAAGAAACAGGATCGCGGCCGAAACCGTCTTGCGGTGTTCCCTCTTGTAAGTCGCGAAAAGGTGGAGTACCAGAGCTGTGCTTGCAAGAAGCGCCGCGCTGAACACGGTGATACGAAACGAATCCGCGATTACGATTCCAAGGATATAGGTGACGGCGAAAAGAACGAGCGGCTGCACCATATTTAATCGGCGCATACCAGGTCCTTGAGCTGATCGAATTTTTTAGCGCCTATGCCGTCTACATCTTTAAGGTTGTCCACCCTCTTGAACGGACCGGATGTGTTCCGGTAGTCGATGATCCTCTTGGCGGTAGATGGGCCCACACCCGGCAGCGCGTCGAGTTGCTCCATGGATGCGGTATTGAGGTTGACCTTTGCGCCACTGGCGAGCGGCGCCCCCGAGCCCATACCCGACGCTTCTTCCACCTGCGGCGGTGGAGCCTCACCTTTCTTGGGCACGTAGATTTTCTGGCCGTCGCAGACTTTGGCGGCAAGGTTGAGCGCGTTTGAATCGGAGGGGTTGAGCGCACCGCCCGCCGCACCGAGCGCATCGATAACGCGGCTCCCCTCTTTTACCTGGTAGACACCCGGACGGGCAACCGCCCCCGCGACGTGCACGAAAAGCACCTGCACCTCTTTGTCTTTCGATTGTTTCGATGATGACGTTTCGTCTTTGCCGGTTGCCCTGGCATTGCTCCTCGCATTCTCCCCGGCCTTTGCTATAACAACCGGTTTTGGCTGGGACGCCCTGTAGAGTATCAGGCTTCCACCAATGGTGACGATAAGTAGTAGCGCAACGGCCAACGCCTGGCGCCTATCAAGCGTCACACCACGCTCAGCCAGCTTTTCCCTGGCGCTAAAGAGTATATGCTCGATATCCGATTTCGTATCGGTGCTTGTATGCTTTTGCATAAATGCATATATTCTAGCCGGAGCGCCCCCTTTCCTTCCGATCGTTGAAAAATACTTCAAAAATTGGGCACGAAAAAAGGCGAAGCTTGCCTCCGCCTTTTTTATCCTCTAGTTATTTTATTCTCTATTTATTTCACTACTATATTGACCAGTTTCCCCGGCACGATAAAGATATTCTTGACCTCTTTGTCGCTGACGTGCGCGAGAACCTTCTCGGATGCCAGCGCCGTTTTCTTCATCTCGTCTTCGGCGATATCGGCCGCAACGGTGATTTTATCCCTTACCTTACCGTTTACCTGGACGACCAGCGTCACCTCTTCGGATTTCGCGAACTCAGGATTATGCTTCGGCCAGGCGATCAAATGAACGCTCTCGGTGTTGCCCAGCTCGTGCCATAGTTCCTCTGTTATATGTGGAGCAAACGGTGCGAGCAACAGTATTAGGTTATCCACCGCTTCCTTCATGACCCCCGGATTGCGGTTAGTGTTCTCGTTATATTTATACAGAGCGTTCACCAGCTCCATAATCGCGCTGATGGCGGTGTTGAAGTTGAAACGTGCGATATCCTCGGTGACACGCTTAACGGTCTTGTGCGTCATGGAGCGCATGTCTCTCTCCGCCGATCCCAGGCCGTCCGGTGAGACAGCGCCGGTGTTTGCGACCAGCTTTTTGTTGTCCTCGACCAGCCTCCAAACGCGGTTCAAGAAACGATACGAGCCCTCGACGCCGCGGTCGCTCCATTCAAGCTCTTTTTCCGGCGGCGAGGCGAACAGGATAAACAGCCTCGCGGTATCCGCGCCATACCTGCCGATAATCTTGCCGGGGTCGACGACGTTTCCTTTGGATTTTGACATCTTGGCGCCGTCCTTGATGACCATACCCTGGGTCAGCAAATTCACAAACGGCTCGACGACGCTGACCATCCCCATATCGTAAAGGACCTTGGTGAAGAACCTCGAGTACAGCAAATGCAACACTGCATGCTCGATGCCGCCGATGTATTGGTCGACCGGCATCCAGTAGTCTACGGCATCCTTTGCAAACGGCAGTTTATCCTCATGCGGGCTGCAGTAGCGCAGGAAATACCAGGACGAATCGATGAAGGTATCCATCGTGTCGGTCTCGCGCTTTGCCGGGCCATCGCATCGTGGACAGGTCGTGTCCACGAAATTCGGATCGCGGGAAAGCGGTGAGCCACCGACGCCGGTGATCTCGATATTCTCCGGCAGGATAACCGGCAAGTCCCCTTCATTTACAGGCACGACGCCGCATTTCTCGCAATAGACCATCGGTATGGGGTTTCCCCAGTAACGCTGGCGTGAGATCAGCCAGTCGCGCAAACGGTAGTTTATAGCGGGCTCGCCCACACCCTTTTGCTTCAGGTATTCGGTGACCTTCTTAACGCCTTCGGTTTGCGGCATACCATCAAATTGGCCGGAGTTTACCATAACGCCTTCACCTTCGTAGGCCTGGGCCATCATCGTGGGGTTGATCATCTCCCCCGCCGGCTGAATAACTATCCTGATCGGTAGTCCATATTTCTTCGCGAACTCAAAGTCGCGCTGGTCGTGCGCCGGAACGGCCATAACCGCGCCGGTGCCGTATCCCATCAGGACGTAATCCGCCAGATAGACCGGCAATTCCTCGCCGTTCACCGGATTTATCACATAGACGCCTGTGAAGAAGCCGTTTTTCTCCTTCTCGGCGGATGTGCGGTCGATTTCGGTTTCGTGTGCGACTTTATGCCTGAACTCACGGGCACCGGATTCATACTCAGTACCCTTGACCAGCTCGTCGACCATCGGATGCTCGGGGGCGAGCAGGAAGAACGTCGCGCCGTACAACGTGTCGGGCCTCGTCGTAAAGACGGTGATCTTTTGGTCCCTACCCTTTATTTGAAAATCGACATAAGCGCCTTCGCTTTTGCCTATCCAGTTGCGCTGCATGATGCGTACGCGCTCGGGCCATCCTTCTAGCAACTCGAGGTCGTCAAGCAGCCTCTCGGCGTAATCGGTGATTTTTAAGAACCACTGCTCCAGTTCCCGCAGCTCCGCCGGTGTGCCGCAACGCCAGCACCGGCCCGCCTCGACTTGCTCGTTGGCGAGCACCGTCTCGCATCCCGGACACCAGTTGACCAAAGCTTTCTTGCGGTAGGCCAGGCCGCGCTCGTAAAACTTTATGAACATCCACTGGCCCCATTTATAGTAATCGGGGCTTGCCGTGACGACTTCCCGGCTCCAGTCGTAGCTTAAACCGAGCTGTTTGAGCTGCTCGCGCATGCTCTCGATATTACTGAACGTCCACTTCTGGGGCGGTATCCCGCGCTCGATTGCGGCGTTCTCGGCGGGAAGGCCGAAGGCATCGTAGCCTATAGGATGAAGGATGTTGTACCCGTTCATCTTGTTATACCTGGCAACGACATCGCCGATCGAGTAATTGCGCACGTGACCCATATGGAGCTGGCCGGATGGATACGGGAACATCTCAAGGATATATTTTTCGGGCTTCGAAGGATCTTCAAAGGTACGGTAGATATCCTCTTCTTCCCATTTCTTTTGCCATTTTTCTTCGATTGCTTTGTGGTTATAACGCTCGGCCATGCACAACCTCCCCAATTCTACTGATTTAGATAAAAAAACCTTCCGCCCCGTACAGGGGCGGAAGGCAAATCCGCGGTACCACCCTATTTAGTAGAAAAGCAGTCTTCATCAAAGAGACTGCTTTTTGTGGAGCCAGAGGGATTTGAACCCTCGACCCCTTGGCTGCCAGCCAAGTGCTCTCCCGCTGAGCTATGGCCCCATTATTTCCGCTCACTCTTTGGTATTATAACGGTTACCACCCGCGCTGCCTAGAGTCCCTCTACGTCCTTACATATAGTAATGATTTACTGCGATTATGTCAAACGTAGGAATTTCGAATTGCGAATGTCGAATGTCGAAATTACCCGGTTTCCTCCCATTTGTGATGGGGTGCGTCGGCCCAGAGGCGCTCGAGGCTGTAGAACTCGCGTTGATCCTGAGTGAAGACATGGATGACGACCGCACCGTAGTCGAGTAACACCCAATTGCCGAGCCTATCCCCTTCGATGCCTACTTTGCGTACCTTTTGCTCACGAAGTTTGTCTGCAACGCTCTCCGCAATGGTTTGAACCTGCCGGTTGGTCTGCCCGCTGCATATTACAAAATAATCGGCGATTATTAGTATCTTGCTGATGTCGATGATTACTATATCGCTTGCCTGCTTATCAGATGCCGCAGCGGCGGCTAACTCTGCGATGTTTTTGGATTCCAGTTTTTATCCCCCTTTAATTTGTACCGTTCGTAGAACTGTTTTAATTAGCAGTGCTATTTGTAGTACTGCTTGTAAGCTTAAAATCGT
Source organism: Candidatus Aquicultor sp. (assembly GCF_054640775.1). Taxonomy (NCBI): domain Bacteria; kingdom Bacillati; phylum Actinomycetota; class Candidatus Aquicultoria; order Candidatus Aquicultorales; family Candidatus Aquicultoraceae; genus Candidatus Aquicultor; species Candidatus Aquicultor sp. Next base: position 6,220 of record NZ_JBTSLF010000027.1, read on the forward strand.
GCCCGATAATGATGGCTATTTCCGCAACATCCTGCGAAACCGGGTGGTAGACCACGTTCCCGATACCGAGAAGTTGCTGTATCTGCTTGGCCTTCTCCATGTAGTCCTCTTTGTAGGCGACTATTTCGGTCTTCTTGTAATTAAAGCTGCTCGCGTTCTTAATATCTATTACCATAAACCCGTTCGGAGTAAGCTTGTCCGAAATCACCCTGCCCGCGCCAGGCAAACCGGCGCCGTTGAGTATGATCACCCGGGCGTTATCGGTTTTTACTTCTACTTTTATTCCCCATAACGCTGTGAGCAGACGACTCACTTCCTCGTTGTTTGGTTGATAATACGGCTCCCCGTTTATGCTGACGAATTTCACCGGCAGAGGGACAATATTTATTTTTGCGGGCATTATCCTCGCGACCTGCTTGCTGTATTCCTTCTTCTCGCCCTCGAAAAGATTGGTCTCAACCGCTTTATCGAACGCCGTTTGGAAGGTATTTTCGCTGATCAAATATTCGAAATCCTCATAGTGCATGGTTATATAGCTGTCGGCCGGCACATGCAACAGGTCCTCGACCACCTTTTTTGTCGCATTCATGCCCAGGGCGAACGAAGCGCCGATCTGGTCCAAGCCAAGACCGGTTATATTGAGATACGTTTTTTCAGGGATGTTTACCCCCTGGATCGTCCCGCTTAACAGGTCGATCTTCGCAAAGAGGATACCGCGCGCCTGCTTGCGCCCGTTTTGCTCCTGAACACCGACGATAAGCACATTTGCGACCTGTTTGACCTGAGCGGCAGTATCTGTGCTCTCCTGTTTTTGATCTTCCTGGGCTAGTTGCTGTTTCTTGTCTTCGCCGCGCTTTGTCTCTACGGTATTTTGGTGCTTGGCCGCCCGCTCGGACTGCGCACTCTTTTTGCCGGCCAACGCCCGGAATACGAAAAAGCCCCCTACCGCTACGGCAAGCACCACAACGACCGAGGTGAAGATAATGGCCAGGCGTCTACGGCGCTCGGATTTTGCCTCACCCAGCAGCTCGAGCCTCGATGAGCGCTCGGTTCCTTCTTCTAATGGTTTAAAGAAATCATCCATATTAACCCAATATCACGGTATTCCATACCTCAACCGTCGTTGGGTGTATGGGTCTTCTGGTTTTCACAAGATACTCGAGAGAATGTACATAGGCCGCCCGGAATACCTCGTCTAGGTCGGCCAAGGCCATTCTCCTTAAAGGGTCGAGGCCCTTAAACGGCCTGCCCGGCTCGATCATATCTGCAACGTAAATTATCTTATCAAGTTTACTCATCAGGGATGACCCGGTCGTGTGGTTTCGTATCGATTCGATGATCTCGACATCGTCGATACCCAGCTCAAGCCCTACAAGACACGCACCTATCTTGGCATGCAGTAGATGGGGCACAACGGTATCGATCGGCCCCAGATCTATCCCGCACCGCTTTGATGCCTCAAACAACTGCTCGTTGCTCATCGACTTGGCGTAGTCGTGCAACAGGCCTGCCATGTAGGCCTTCTCGACATCCACGCCGAAAGCCCTCGCCATATCTCGGGCGGCCTCAGCGGTGCGCAGGCTATGCTCGTAATGCTGCGGCTCGAGTTTTTCTCTCAGCTTTGCTTTTATTTCTTCTACGCTATAGCTCATAGTAGTTGGCTGCCATCCCATAGTAAAGACTTAAGATTTATCCTTCCAGAAGCCGCACTTCTGTATATACTTGGCGACTCCCTCCGGCACGAGGTAACTTATCGGGCGATTCTCGTGCACTCTCATGCGTATATCGGTCGAGGATATCGCAAGCGCCGGAATTTCCATGATGGATACCCTGGGCTTGCCTTTCTCCTGACCCTCGGGTAAAACATGCAGCTTTTTAAATTTCTCCAGGCTGTAGCCGGGTCTCGTTGCGGCGATAAACTCGGTAAGCTCAACAAGGCTTTCGGCATCTTTCCAGGTCAAGATCTCCCATACCGCATCGGCACCCGTAATGAAAAAGATGTCGATGTCCGGGCCGTATAGGCCATGCAGTTCGCGTAACGTATCGATCGTATAGGACGGACCCGTGCGCTCGATCTCAAGCCGGGAGACGACGAAGTCGGGATTGGACGCGGTTGCAATCACAGTTAGCAGATACCGCTCCTCGGGAGGCAATATCTCTCTATCGGTTTTATGCGGCGGCTGCCCTGAGGGCATAAAGATCACTTTATCCAGCTTAAACTGGAACAGCGCTTCCTCGGCCGTCACGAGGTGCCCGTAATGAATAGGATTAAACGTGCCGCCCATAACCCCAAGGCGGCCCCTCTTCTTCTCTTCTTCCGACATGACTCCCTTTCGAACTCTTCCGTGCAAGCTAATCACCCTTGATACCGCTATTATATCAATAAAAGAAACCAGCGCCACAGTCTACGATACTCACGCAAAGAAAAAGGGCGGAGCTAATCTCCACCCTTTTTATTCTAGACACCCTTAGGCCCACACTCTAGACCATCACTAATTCGTAATTCGACATTCGCAATTCGCAATTCCTTGAGCCTTAAATCAAGCGGCTGCGCTGTATTTTTCTAATGCAAGCGCCTGGACAAGGTCGTGCCTGCTTATAATGCCCGCCACATGGTCGTCGCTAATCACGGGCACGCGCTTGATCCTGTTCCTGATCAGAATCGAGGCGACCCTGTGCACCGGGTCTTTCTCGTTGACCGTGATAACGTTTCTCGTCATTATCTCGGAAACGTATTCACCCGGCTTGGAGAGGATATCATCCTCCGTGACGATTCCGACCAGCCTGCCGTCGGATAGCACGGGGACGCCACTAATGTCATACCTGGCGAGTATCTTAACCAGGTCTTCTCTCGTCATTTCCGGGGTAGCGGTAATCACATCGGTAGACATGACATCCCTCGCGATAACCGCTTTCTTAAACCCGTACAGCACCCTCTTATAAGCTTCCTCATAGCCTTCGACCATCTTGTCGACCGAGAAGTTATCGGCCACATGCTGGCGGCAGGCCTCAGGGCGTATCTCGGAGATATCACCGACCGCTTCGATCAGATCATCGATAGAATCTCCGATGAAGCCGGTCACGCCGTCTTCGATTACTTCGCTGGAAGCGCCCCTTCTCAGCGCCAAAACAGGGGTACCCGTGGCCATTGATTCGATCATGACCAAGCCAAACGGCTCCTCCCATTGGCTGGTGAAAAGCGTGGCTGCCGCGTTTTTATAAAGGTTGTATTTTTCTTCAACCGTTATGTCTCCGAGAATCTCAACCTCCGCCTGCGCAAGCAGAGGTTTAACGATTGTATTAAAGTATTCTTTCTCATGCGTCTCGGTCATCTTTATCGCCATAACCAGCTTGCGTTTCGCGGCAATGGCGATTCTAAGCGCTATATCCAGGCCTTTTTCCCAATTCGCCCTACCGATAAAGAAGAGATAATCTTGCTTCTTGTCCGAAAACGGTACGTCTTTTAGGTCGATCCCGTTATAGACCGTGCGCACGAAATTTATCCCCTCCTCGCCATAGAGGCGTCGCTGCGTCTCGCTGATGGCGACGAAGTAGTTCTGCTGGGCGAACGAACTCATTCCGCGGGCCAGCTCGGCGCCCCACTCGGCCGGGCCGTGCAGGGTATAGATCGCCTTTATGGGAAGCCACGTGTTGTGATGCATGGTGTGATCGTGGATGATATCCGCCTTCTCCAAGAACGACCGGACGTATGAGTATTCCGAGAATGCGTTCTGCAGGGGGGCACCGTAACCGGGCCAGTCCTGCCCTATATGCTTAGGGGATACCGGTACGAGCTGGGCTTTGGTCTGCGAGTCCCCCGAAGCAAAAAGAAGAACCTCATGCCCTCTCTCCACTAACCCATCCGCAAGCTGGCTTATCACAAGCTCGGCGCCCCCGTAAGCCACGGGCGGCACCGGCAACCAGGGCCCGGCGATCATAGCAATCTTCATAGTCTGCCTCCAAAACATCCATGCTTACTTAATAGGTTGAGGCTTACAGGCGACGGAACACCAGTCCTCCTGCGTGGCCAACCTCGACAACCTAACTTTTGCTCTTAGCTACAAGCTACTTTATACCCCGTCCTTGCGCTGTAAAAACCGCCTGTTTATATCGTTGTGATTTGAGGTATCCAAATCTTAATGAGTAAGATGAATAAAACAGTTGCGCTACAAGAGATAATAGAGGATATCAAAGACTGCGAGCAGTGCCGGGCGCTCACGGGTGTCGGGGACAGGCCGGTATTCCCCCGCGGAAATCCGAACGCCCACTGCATGCTTATCGGTGAAGGCCCGGGCGAGAAAGAAGAGCAACTGCAGAAACCGTTTGTGGGCGCCGCCGGCAGGCTGCTGGAGCATACCCTAACAGACCTGAGATTTGATGTTAATCGCGACTTTTATATCACCAACGTCGTAAAGCACCGGTCCTATAAGCCGCTCCCGTCCGGAAAGAAGCAGAACAAGCCGCCCACGGTGAAGCAAATCAACATCGAGCGCGAGTTCCTCGAGCGCGAGATCGCGCTGGTCAAGCCCAGGCTGATCGTAGCCCTCGGGGCCAAAGCCAGCCAGTGGTTTTTAGGAAAGGATTTTAAGCTTACCGAAAACCACGGGAAGTTTTATAATTGGCATGGGATAGAAATCCTTCCGACCTTCCACCCATCGGCTGTCCTCAGATCGTACGCGGCCGGCGACGAAGGCGAGAGACAGCACGAGTTCGAAAGCGACCTGCAAAAGATACGGGATATTGTAAGCCCCGAGCAGGCGGCCTAGGTCTGGAGCGAAGATGGCGCGAGCATTTATGATTCCGATAGTATTTGCCCTTCTCCTCTCCTTGCTCTTAGTCTTATTTATCTTTAACGCGATCGCCATCTCGTTTACTAAGCTCGGCCTCACCCCAACGCAGACCTTTTCGATCTTTGTCGGGACGATTATCGGTGGGTACATCAATATCCCGATATCACGGCGCCGGGTTATTATCACGGATAGGCGCCGCATGCCCTTCCCCTTCTTTTACTACCCACCGCGGGTCGCCGAGCAGGTGCTGTTTATCAATGTAGGCGGTGCGCTTATCCCTATCCTGCTCTCGCTCTATTTTCTGCCGAACGCCCCACTGGCTCCAACGGCGATTGCGACGCTGGTCATCGCCGTAGTATCAAAACTGCTGGCGAGGGTAGTGCCCGGGGTCGGTATTACGCTGCCCGCCTTTATACCGCCAATCGTTGCGGCGCTCCTTGCCCTGCTCCTAGCCCCACATAATAACCCGGCGGCGGTGGCGTATATCTCGGGCTCTATCGGCACGCTCGTCGGCGCCGATCTACTCAACCTCCGTAAAATCCGAAAGGTCGGCTCCCTGGCCGTCAGCATCGGCGGCGCCGGCGTCTTCGATGGGATATTCCTCGTAGGCATAATAGCCGCCCTCCTTACGTAAGCGTAGGTCGGGACCTGCGAGCTATTATTTGAAGGCTCCATGACCAAACCGTTCTTAGCATCGCACCAGTTCGCGGTAAACACCGCCAACAGCGCTATCGAACGTGCGCTGATCGATCTCACGGACGTTAAGCGCATTGATGATGCCGGGGCTTGATTACGCCCGGCGCATGGCTCATTATGGGTAAGGATACACGATGGATAAAAACCATAATGAGCAAGGCATCGATAGACTAACAGAGACTGAAGTACTGGAGACCGAAGCGACTTCACCCGAAGCCGCTCTCATTGAAACAGGCACCAGGCGCTGGAGCCTTTTCTCCTCCCTCGGGTATGCGGAGTACCGTTATCTATGGTCAGGGGCGCTCCTCTCAAATATCGGCACGTGGATCCAATCCGTAGCCCTCGGTTTATTCGTCTTTCAGCTTACGCATTCAGAATTCGCCCTGGGATTCGTTACCTTCTCATCGAGCATACCGACGTTTTTCCTGGCGCTTGTCGGTGGAATCGTCGCAGACCGCTACCAGCGAAGATCACTTATCATCGCAACACAAGTCGTGCAAATGCTTCTCGCCCTGACCCTGGGAATACTTATATCGCTGCATGCCGCTACCGTTGTCACTATAGTCGTTATCTCCCTGATCACCGGCATAGCCTCAAGTTTCGGTTTTCCGGCATGGTTGTCGCTCATCCCCGAGCTGGTCCCCAAGAAAGACCTGCTCAACGCGGTGGCCCTTAACTCGGCGCAGTTTAACGTCGCCAGGTTGGTGGGACCGGCCATTGCCGGCTTGATCATCGGCTCGCTGGGCGTGGCGGCCTCGTTTTACATCAACTCGCTGAGCTTTCTGGCGGTTATCATCGCGCTTCTGCTGATCAAACCGCCACCCGTAAAAACCCGGCAGAGCGAAATGAGTGCATGGCAAAACTTCACCGAAGGTATTAAGTACGCAAAAGAACATGCTTCAGCGGCTGTTTTACTTATCTGCGTGGGAACACTGACCATGTTCGGAATGTCGCACACAACGCTTATGCCGGTATATGCCATCGATATCCTCAAAACCGGCGCACAAGGTCTCGGGTACTTGTTTGCAGCGACCGGCCTTGGGGCGGTTACCGGTGCGCTTATCGTTGCCGGCCTCACCCATATCATCCCGCGAAGAAACCTTATCAAGCTCGGGCTGTTCAGCTACGGCATCCTGCTTCTAGTCTTCGCGTTCTCCAAGATCTTTATCATCTCGTTGCTTGCGCAGGTCGGCATAGGGATCGCGTTTCTAACGACCACATCGTCGATTAATACATCACTGCAGCTGATGGCCCCGACGCAGATCAGGGGTCGCGTCATGAGCCTCTTTGTTTGGGCGTTCATGGGGCTCTTCCCCATCGGCAGCCTGATAGTCGGCTCGTTGGCCAGGTTTATCGGTAGCCCGCCGACGCTCGCCATCGGCGCCACCGTCCTTCTCATAGCCTCCGCCATTCTCTACTTCCGCCCGCACCTGCTTGAAAACGTGGGATAGTCGGTTTACCGGCTTTATCGATCTATGAAGAACAGTATGAGTAACAGTCCAATAAGTAGGGTAGGAACTACGCATGAAGAATAGACGTGGTACGGCCATCCTGGCCGCCTTTTTAACAGTGATACTTATAATCGGCTTGTCTTCCCTGACAAGCTGCGCGAACACATCAACCAGGGCACCATCACGGGCCAGAACGTCAGAGGCTAGCGTGACTTCTACAACGACTACGGGCGAAGCGGCGAAGAAAACAGCGTTCCCGCAGACGATACGCGGCCTCAATCAGCCAGTGGCGATGGCGTTTGCACCGGACAGGCGTATCTTCATCACCGAGCGCGTCGGGCGGATACGGGTATTTGAAAACAGCGCCCTCGAAAAACAGCCTTTTGCAACAGTTACCGTGCCCAGGCCGATAGGATATCACGAGACAGGTCTTCTAGGAATCGCTCTCCCTGCAAACTTTAAGGCTCAACCTTACATCTATGTCTACCACACATATAGGAGCGGGAGTACCCTGTTTAACAGGGTTGTTAGATTCAAAGACGTCGCTAAACCAAAGGCCGAGGTTATCCTGGATAAAATCCCGGCGGGACGTATACATAACGGCGGCGTCTTGGCCTTCGGCCCGGATGGAAACCTCTATATCTCGACCGGCGAAACAGGTGATCGTCAACTCGCCCAGGATAGGACATCGCTTGCCGGAAAAATTCTGCGTGTGAAACCGGACGGGTCAATCCCAACGGACAATCCCTTCGGTGACTCACCGGTCTACTCGCTCGGCCATCGCAACGTCTTCGGTATGGCCTTCCACCCACAAACGGGCGTGCTTTATGTTACCGAAAACGGGCCGGCCGGTGATGACGAGATCAACAGGATCGAGGCTGGCAAAAACTACGGCTGGCCGACTGTTCTTGGCACATCCAACGACAATCGCTTTGTAAACCCGATAAAGGTTTACGGGAGCACCATCGCCCCCACCCAGGCGATATTCTACACCGGAAACGTCTTTAGACAGATCAAAGACTGGTTCGTCTTTGGAACATATGTAGCACAAGACCTGCACGCTCTGGACCTTACCGGAAAGGATTTTGATACGGTCGGGCAGGATAAAAGAATCCTCAGCTCCCCCCGGCCGATCATCGGCGTCGCACAGTCGCTGGATGGTGATATCTACATCACCGATGGGAATTTAATTAAGCGGGTTAGCAAGATCGGTTTCAAGTAGTCTAGCCTATCGGGTTCACTACCGGTTGATGACAGTGGAAACGTCCGAAGGGGTGGGTTTTACGTAGTCTGGGGTTTCGATTAGCATGGAGCGCTTTTCAAAGAACAAACGGTGAATAAGGATGGTGGCCTCGGCCCTTGTAATGAGGCCCTGGGGTTCAAATTTGTTGTCGGCATACCCTTTTATCAGGTTGTATTTGAGGACCGCAGCGGCATATGGGCGGGCCCATTCGGAGATCGAGTACCTGTCGGAAAATCCCTGTAACCACGAGCCCTGCTTTTCGAAATCGGTCTCTACCGGCAGTTTGGCGGCCTTAATGGCTATCGTCGCCGCCTGCTCCCTGGTTAGTTTATCCCCGGGCGCAAATATTTTTTGTGAGACCCCCTCGACCAGCTCCAGGTTATACGCTGATGCTACAGCCGGGTAAAACCAATCATCCACACGCACATCGACAAACGGCTCGGGGCCGCGCTTTAATACCCCGGCTCCTCTCATTATTAGGGTGGTAAACTCGGCGCGACTTACCGGAGCGGCCGGTCGAAAGGTGGCATCCGGATAACCGCCGATTATATCCCATGTCACCAGGTCACCGATATCCGCGGCAAACCACTCGCCCGGCCCGATATCCCTAAACGCTGCCGTAGTAGTTGTTTCAATACCTTCGCCCGGCTTTGGATTTACTGCTCGCTTCCTCTTAATGGTGCTCCGGATACCTTCTTCAACCTTTCTGGCGGATGATGCGGGCTCTTCGCCCCCGAAATCCCAGTTGTTCGACCATCCGTTAAACCCTATCCTGTCATTATTTGAAGTGCTCTTCGGGGCACCATCCCCTTTTGGCGATTCTTCGCTTGAGGATTTGCCGCTCACCGAAGGCCTCGAAGACGTATTGGATAGCCCGGACAGGCTAAAATCAAATGCGGTGGTTGTGGTTGTGGTAGTGGAAGTCGACTCGACCGGGGGCGGTACCAGAAATGTCGTGAGGTTGTTCGACATCTCGGTCTTGCCGTTCTCGCACATAGCAAGGGCAGTGTTGATCGCCATCCCCTCTCGCTTCGTTTTTACTTTGAGCTTGATCTTCAGCTCCTGGCCGCCTATAAGCCGGAACTTTCCCCAGTTTATCTTGATGCCGTCGCCGATAGGTTCCGTACTAAGGAGGCTTGGCTTAGTGCTGGCGATATCGATAGCCGCGCCGGCGGCAAGATTGACCATGTCTGAGACGTCGACTGTGGTTACGGTAGTGTCACGGCTGTCGACCTTTACCTTGACCTCGTATGTAGTGGATTTGCCGATGGCCGCCGTATCCTCACCCGAGACATGCACCGAGATCTTCGGTTCGTGCGGCACGAAACGTTTCTTGCTTTGGTCTGCGGGGTTTCCAGTGCTGGCGAAAATCTGAATCACGACCATCGCAGCTAAGTACGTGATCAGTATTATCGCCGGCCTCGTATCTGGCATAGGTAGTCCTCCAGGGCGGTAAGGTTCGTCTGTTCTCCCTATTCCACACCCTTAAGACCCGTAAACTTACGCGAGATAATGTATCAACATATCGATGCGACCCCGTTTGGCAAGATAAATACCCGAGAACTTCATCGCCTCCCGGATCTGTCCCCTGTATACCGGATGGTAGCAATGGTTAGGGCATTTCTTACACATCGGCTTCGGGTCCATCGGGCACATCGACCGCTTTGCGATCCCATGCTTGAGCAGCTTCGCGCATTCCGCACACAGCGCCACCTTTGAAATCTTAAGCTCGTCCGCGCCCTTCCCTTTATAGATAAAGGGATTCTGCGTCGCATCGGGATGGTTTTCACGACAGTAAATATGTACAAACTTGGCCAGTACACCAATATCTTTTCTTACTTTTGGCTCGAATACAGACATAGCAAACCTCCGGAAGTCAGGAGTCAGGAGCCAGAATCCAGAAGGTTCAATCCTAACTCCCCTCGCTGAGATATAAAACTACTATAAATCGCACGGCACTGGAATTCCTTGATTTAAATCAAAAAACCGGAAATCGATAGAAGGATATTAAGGATACACGCTTTAAGAAAACGACCGGGAGCAGCTAGAATTTGAACGCCGACGGGCAGATATCGTTTAGATTGCAGACATCGCACTTGGGTTTCTTGGCGTCGCAGACCGCCCTGCCGTGCTCGATAAAAAGATATGTAAGCTTGAACCACTCGTCTTTGGGGATGGTATTCATGAGGTCGCGCTCTATTTTCTCGGGGTCGGTGTTAGCGCTTAAGCCCAAGCGGTTAGAGAGGCGCTTAACGTGCGTATCGACCGCGATTCCCTCGACGATATCAAACGCGTTACCCAGCACGATATTCGCCGTTTTCCTCGCGACGCCCGGAAGCTGGATCAACTCCTCCATGGTCGAAGGCACCTCCCCGCCAAAGCGCTCGATAACCATTGCGGCGGCCCCTTTTATATTCTTAGCCTTGTTCCGGTAAAACCCGGTTGGCCGGATATCCTGCTCAAATTCCTCCAGCGAAGCGTTCGCATAGTCGTTAACGTCCCTGTATTTCTTAAACAAAGTCGCCGTGACCTCGTTTACCTTTTTATCCGTACACTGCGCCGAAAGGATAACCGATACCAGCAGCTCCAGTGTATTCGAGTAGTTCAGAACAATCCCGGCATCCGGATACTCTTGCTTGAGACGCATGATAAGCCCATCCACGAATAACTCCCCCTTGGGTTAAGTGTAGCAGATAAATGCGCCGTTATGCCGGAACGCGTGTAAAACACCTGATTCTGGGTATATTTAGCGAAAGACAGTGGCATATATGCTAGCTCACTCGACAAGCGTGAGTGCATGAGAGACAAGGAGGAATTGCTATGGCGACACAGGATATTGTAGAGCGCAGATCGCATTTCGAGGATGGGATCAACAAATGGAAGAAGCTCGAGGACGTGACCATCGAGAGCTGTGAAAAAATAATGAACGCCACCGACAATAAGCTGGTGACAACCATTGCCGGGCTTATCAAGACCGACTCGCAAAAGCATAAAGAGGTTCTGGACGCGATCAACGAGGCGCTTACCGGCACGATTACGCTTACCCCGGAAGAGCTGGGAGATATCGCAGAGCTGATAAACGCGCACCTGGAGCTTGAGAGAAACTCGATAACGCTCGCAGAGGAGGAGTTCGAGGAGAGCAGGCATTTCGTAGTGCGCCATCTGCTCTCGTATCTCTTAATGGATGAGCAAAAGCACTTCAAGCTCTTAAGCCAGCTGAAGGACTTCCAGCGGCGTCTCTATCCATACGCATAAACTATATCAACCATAATCGGTTGAGCTAAACCAGGCCGTTCAACCTAGCGCATGGTCTCGATGAGGTTTACAAAAACGTCCTCGAGGCTGGGTTGAACGGCCTGAATGGTGAAATCGCTCAACCCCGCACTCTTAAGGCTTTTCTCAATGGCCAGGGATTCCCTTGCCGCCGACCCCACCTTGGCGTGAATGGTCGCACCGTAAAAGTACGCCTCATCGACCCCAGGCGCCGCCCCGACCGCCGTTAAGGCCCGCTGGGACGTATCGATAGTTATCTCGACGATATCCCCCGCCATATGATCCTTCTTTAACTGGTCGGGTGTCCCGAGCGCTATGATGCTGCCCTGGTAGATGAAGCCGATTCTATGGCAGTGCTCCGCCTCATCCATATAGTGCGTCGTAACAAAAAGCGTGGTCCCCGCTTCGGCCATGTGGTACAGCATCTCCCAAAAATTACGTCGGGATACCGGATCGACCCCGCCGGTCGGTTCGTCCAAAAACACCATCTTGGGCTCATGGATAATCGCGCATCCCAGGGCGAGCCGCTGCTTCCACCCCGTGGACAGGTTCGCCGCAAGTTCGTGCTCCCTGCCCTTCAAGTCCGCCATCTCAAGGACAAAGTCCTTACGCTCGGCAAGCTTTGAGTTCCCCAGACCGTAGATGCCGCCATAGAAGTCGAGGTTCTCCATAACCGTAAGGTCGTCGTAAAGGCTGAACTTCTGCGACATGTAACCGATGTGCTGCTTGATCTGCTCCGGCTGCTTGGCAACATCGAACCCAAGCACGCTCGCCCGGCCCCCGCTCGGCTCGAGGATTCCGCAAAGCATCCTCATCGTCGTCGATTTACCCGACCCGTTCGGCCCGAGAAATCCGAATATTTCCCCGCGCCTTACATCGAACGAGACCCCATCAACCGCCGTAAACTCACCAAACGTCCTGGTAAGCCCATCAACCACTATTGATTTTTCATAACCATTATTCGCTGTACTCACCTAAACCGGTCCTCACGTTAATCCGCAAACCGCTTCTGAAACCGCAATACGCTCACCCCGAAGATGAAAACCCCGAGCAGCGAAAGCACCAGCACCTGACTCCATAACGCCTCCATCCCCACGCCCTTGAGGAATATACCTCGCACGATAACCAGAAAATACCTCAGCGGTATCACATATGTCAGCAGCTGGATAACCTTCGGCATGTTCTCTATGGGAAACATAAAGCCCGAAAGCATCACCGCGGGCATCATGAAGAACCATGCGGTCATCTGCGCCTGATGCTGGGTGCGCGAGATCGTCGATACGAACAGCCCCTGCCCCACCGTCGTAAACAAAAATGCCAAACACAGCGCAAGCAGCAAGAAGATATTCCCCCTGAACGGGACCTTGAACCAGAGCATACCGACACTCATGATGAGCCCCACCTCGATAAAGGCGATTCCGACAAACGGCAGCACCTTGCCCATGATAAGCTCCCAGCGCTTTACCGGGGTGACGATAAGCTGCTCCAGCGTACCGCGCTCCCTTTCTTTGACGACTGCAACCGAAGTAATAATGGTCGTAATAATCGTTAAGATAAGCCCGATCAGGCCCGGGACCATATAGTTCACGCTCTTTAAGTCCGGGTTATACCAAACCCTAACCCTCGGCTCAACGGTTGCTATCCTGGGGATAATCGCTTTCATGGCGCTGAGTTTGCGTCCCATTATCTCCTGCGCCCTCGCAGCTATTATCCGCGATGCGTACTGCTGCGCCTGAACCCCTGTATTTGCATCCGAGCCGTCGAGCACAAGCATGATCTCGGCGGTTCGCCCGGCTTTGATCGCGGCCTGGTAGCCCTGCGGGATTATTACGCCAAGCGTCGCCTTATCGGACCGGATGAGCTCAGGCATTGAACGCTCGCTGTCCACCCTCTCCTCGATCTCGAAGTACCCGCCGTTGGTAAGTTTCTCAGCGATCACCTTGCTCTCGGCCGTACGGTCATGGTCCACAAGGACTATCCCGATATTTTTGACTTCGGTCTGCACAACATATCCGAAGAGAAGGAGCTGCAGAATCGGCGCGACAAACACCAACGGGAGCATTCTTCTATCCCGCAGCAGCTGGATGATCTCTTTTTTGGCGAGCATCAGCACACGCTTCATGCGAGCGACCTCCTTAGACGTAATGAGGCGACGGTGATCATCAGCGTAGCGAACACTACAAGCGCCAGCAAGTTCGGCCACAGCACGCTAAAGCCGACGCCTTTTAAGAAAATCCCGCGAATAACCACCAGAAAATACCTCGCCGGCACAAGATATGTGATAAATTGCAGCACGACCGGCATGCTTTTTATGGGAAAGACGAAGCCCGAGAGCAAAAACGCCGGTAGGAACGTCGCCATAAACGACCCGAAGCTCGCCACTTGTTGCGAATCGGTCGCCGCTGAGATCACCAGACCCATCCCAAGCGTCCCGGCGACATAGATTATCAGGCCTCCGAACAGCAGCAGAAAACTGCCGTTCATCGGCACCTTAAACAATAACATCCCAACACCCGTGATGAGCGCCGCTTCAAAAAACGCAATGACTACGTATGGGATTATCTTGCCTATGATGAGCTGAGAACCCCTTATCGGGGATATGATGAGGTTCTCGAGCGTCCCCTTCTCTTTCTCGCGCACCACCGCCACCGAAATACTGATCGTCGTTACCGTCATCATGATCAGCGCCATCAAGCCGGGCACGATATAGTTGACGCTCCGCAGTTCTGGGTTGTACCATACCCTCGCCTTTGTATCTATCGGCGGTACACCTTGCCTGATGGCGATACCTCTCTTATAGAGCGACTCCATCGTCGCGTTCTGCGAGAACCTGCTGATTATGACCGACGAGTATCCCAGGCCGACCCTGGCGAAACTTGGGTCGGACCCATCCACCAGCACCTGCACCCTGGCGTTTCCATCGGAGCGAACCTTATCCTCGAAGCCCTTCGGAATCACGATCGCCACCTTGATCTGACCCGCGTCCAAACGCTTCGCAAAATCAGCGGTAACGGGCCTGGCTTTTATATCGAAGTAGCCCGAACTCGAGAAATTCTCGATCAACTTCCTGCTCATGGCCGACTTGTCGCTGTCATAAACGGCGGTCGAGATGTGGTTGATATCCAGGCTTAACGCATACCCGAACATCAAGAGCTGGAAGAGCGGTAAAAACAGCGTGATTCCCAGCGTCCTCGGGTCCCTCAGGATATGGATTATTTCTTTTTTCATGATCGCTTCTATCAGTTTCATTGCGGTTACCCCCGGCTCTTATTTCGGGTGTTCTTGATCATTTCGATAAACGCACTCTCCATCGTCGGCGCCTTCGGGACAACCGATACCAGCTCGACCTTGCCCGCAAGGTCACGCTTTAGCCTCTCGGCCGCATCCCCGGCATTCGACACGGTAAGCTGCAACCGCTCACCGTAAATCTCCACATCAAACACGTAGTGTAAGGTTTTGACGAGCCTCTGGGCTTCGCGTTGCGGCCTCGCGATAAGCTCTACCACCTCGCCGCTAAAAGATGCCTTG
>NZ_JBTSLF010000028.1:0-21177 GCF_054640775.1 Candidatus Aquicultor sp.
GGATTTATTCTCCAGCGCAGGTAACTTCTCCCTTCCGATGGCCTTAGACGCAAGTGAGGTTGTTGCCACCGAGGAAAACTGATAAAGCCCCTAGTCCATGCTCCCCAAAGATCAAGTTGACCCGACCCTTAGGGCAGGGTTTATACTGGTTAAGAAGGTGGGATAGCGGTGAAGAATCGAATAAAAATCAGCGATTTTGTTAAATTGACTGGAAGTACATTAAAAACCATTATCTATTACCATAAGATCGGTTTGCTACAAGAACCGGAGCGCTCTCCGGCAGGATACCGCTTGTATGGGCCAGCGGAGCTGACTCGTATGCGGTTTATAAGACACTTGAAATCTCTGGGGCTGGATTTGAAGCGCATCAAAGAAATATTGGGAGATATGAACAATCATAGAACCTTGCGAGAAGTCTTGCAATCCCTGCGGGCTGAGCTGCTAAGCGAGAAAAAAAGCCTCGAAGAACGAGTGGCGAAAATTGAAATGCTGCTTAGTGAAGAAACGGTTCTCCTGAATGAGGATACTTTCGAGTCCCCTTCTTTTCAAATGATTACAGAGATACTGGGACCGAAGCAAATGGGTAAGTATGCCCAAACTTGCCCGGAACTCTTCGACCAACAGAGAAAATTGTTCGGCATCCTGGACGATTTCCAGTGGGGGGAGGATTACCGGGAAGATTTCCGTGGTTTGGCGGTGTATTTTCAGGCGCACCCCGAAAAGTACCAAATGGCTTTGCATTCCGGAGCGCGTTTACAAGAGCTGGCCAAGCTGCCCGAAGATGACCCGAAGATTGAAGTTATGGCCCGGGAATCCGCCGAATTGATTAAAAGCATACCTTTTGTTAAGGAAATGATAGAAAACAGGTCCAGACCGATAAAACCCCTGGATAGCCTTTATAATGAGATGGTCGCCGACACTCTCTCACCGGCCTGGATTAAGTACCGGAAGCTTGTAGAACAATATCTTAATCTCAATCATAATTTGTCAGCACGACTGGGGAGGGGGCACAATCTAGATGGAAAATAACATTGAAATGTCCAAGACGAAAGCTTACCGTATACCGGTAATTATTGCGCTCATAATAGGCGTTATCTTATTTCTTCCTGCAGGTTCGTTGAAGTATTGGGAGGGACGGCTTTATTGGCTTGAAACCTTTGCCATGATGATGTTTTTTTCCGCCTATTTTCTGAAGCAAGATCCCGCGCTTCTGGCGAGACGAAACCAGTTTAAAGAAAAGGAACCGCAAAAAGGCATCGTGCGTGTCATATCATTTTTATCTGTACTCAGCTTTTTAATCCCCGGTCTTGACTACCGTTTTAACTGGTCGGATGTGCCAATTTGGCTTATTATTCTATCGAATGCTGTTGTTATCCTTGGTTTTGTGTTTATCTTCTTTGTTTTTAAGGAAAACAGTTATGCTTCAACTATCATCCAGGTCGAGGAGAAACAACCGGTTATATCGACCGGCCTCTACGCCATAGTCCGCCACCCCATGTACACGGCAACATTATTAACTTTATTGTTTACTCCGCTGGCCCTTGGTTCTTATTGGGCATTATTGGGTTTTCTACTCTTTATACCGAGTAATGTTATTAGGCTCATAGGAGAAGAAAAAGTGCTCTTGCGAAACCTTCCGGGGTATGAGGATTATTGTTTAAAGACACGTCATCGCTTGATACCATTAATTTGGTAAAGAAGTCGGCTTGATCAGTTATCCAGTACGGTTACATACCTTTTCATCATCTTTATATTTCCCGCCCTATCGGTTGCCTGGATTTGCATTAAATAAGTGCCAGCAGCCCGGGTGTCATAGATCAGGTGTCAGACACCCGGTAAGCTGGCAACCTGTAGGTCTAATAGCAAATCATTGTGAATGTGTGCAATTCTAAAACTAATCGGCACTTAAAAAAAGATTTTGGCTCTCTCAAGCAATAATCTTCCAGTGCTCCCCGGATTGGGCACTATTCAGGCTTAGAAAAGCTTGTCTTTGCTATAGCATAAGGGCACTGCAATCACTCACTATTCAAACCAGAAAGAGCTGCTAGAACGATTGGAAGAATATTTTGCAGCGCTGAATAGCTGATCAATTGAGCTAAGGGTAATCAACCAAAATGGTGGACTAAAACAGTTCATGCGAGGGGACTGTTTTTACGACTTAGTCTATAGATGCATATTTGTCGAGACAGATCATATCTTTAACGACAGGGGTCGGGGATTTCTCGAGTACGACTATCGTTCTTCCAGGTCTTGTTGCAAGCATTACGCGATTAGATAGCTCTAGCATCACACTAAAGCCAACTCCGAGCGATTGTTTAGTCGAAAAGCCCGGTATCAAAGCAGCTTTCGGGAGAACCGAGAAATCTATGCCGGGGCCAGAATCCGAGACCATCAATTGTATGGCCTGTTCACTTTGATATGCTTGATAGATACCACCTTGTGCGTGTTTTACTGTATTAGCCATAGCTTCACTTGCTGCCAGTATCAGCTCTTGCAGGCTATCGTCATCTAGAAACCTAGATGCGAGCATGGATAGGATCTGGGCGCGAGCCGTCGATAAGTCTTCATAGGAATCGATTGAATAGGCTTCTGTTATCGGCTCGCCGAGCGCTGCTTGAATCTCATCATCTGTCATGATAATTAATCTATCGCCAGTTACGGCACCTAAAATGCTGACATATGCATTTCGCACGTCGAGGTCGCGAGCTTTTGCTAGCTCCTCCGCAAGCCTTCTCTCGGTCACATCGCGGTTGATACCACGATAACCGCTAAACTTGCCTTCATTATCGAAAACCGGTAATCCGCTGATCTCTAAAACGGTCTCACGACCGGTCTTATGAATAAATGTATTTTCGAAAAGTCCAAACGACGAGCGCGTATTGGCAAAACCTTGGATTATTTCGGTAGCCTGTTGTGCCTCATCGACGCTCATTAAATCGAACGGTTTCTTGCCGATGATTTCATCTACGGAATATCCTAAGATATCCTCGACTATCGGGCTGCTATAAGTAAACATAAAATCTTCGTCAATTTCCCATACCCAATCGTTGATATGCTCAACTAGGTCGCGATATTTCTCCTCGCTAGCTTGAAGACGGAGTGTTGTCATCGCTAGCTCTGCGATATTGTTGCGAATAAGCACATAGATAAGCACTGCTGTTACCGAAATAAAAAACAATCCTTTATAGGTCTGAAGGCGCGTAAAAATTGCTGGACCATTGAAAAGAATGGCCAGTATCCGATCAGAGAAGTAAATCCATACAGCGCTTACCACTGCAAAAATCAGGGCTATACGTAATGGAATCATTGCTACTTTGGTGAGTAGTCGCTTCATGTCGGTTTATCCCGTCATAGATCACGGCCTTATCTAGCTACTCGTCGCAATCATCTTGATCTTACCTATCAGTTTAGTATGCGCAAGTAGCAGCTATTTCAAACAAGTTCATAGGTCTTAAACATGCGGAAAAAGGACTTCATAGCTCTCAATAAAAGCGTTGTGTTAGTGTTACAAGAGAGAAATCCTTGAAAACTCACCGATATTGTACATAATCCACAATTCTTGAAGGTTTATATAATTAATACTGGCATTCATCTGCTATGATACAGTTCGCCCTAAGGAAAGAGTCAAGAAAAATCATGACCGCACTTCTAGATGCAGTTTACACTAGCCCTATAAGGGCATGGTACTGGCCGCACCTCAAAATGCATTATACTGTCTTCTGTATTAAGTACCTGACTATCCCTTAAAGGGATTATCTGCTTCCTTGAGGTTGTCCATTATGTGGTCAGCGTGTTGCTGCTCTCTGATATATTTCTTTACGGCCTCTTCGGTAAGACCCATGGTCGTTACGTAGTATCCCTTACACTAGAAGTGCCTGCTGCCATATTTGTACTTAAGATTACCGAACTGCTCGAATATCATGAGCGAGCTTTTACCTCTATTATTTCTATTCCCTTGTATTGACACGGTCTTCTTAAGATAGCGCCGATTTCTTTCTTATACTTGCCTGTGAACCCCCCCGTATTGGGGGGGGTATTCACTGGCGCAACACAGAACATGTGAATTAGCAAGACCAAAAGGAAGGACCAAGAAACCGCTTGAAGCCCGAAAATGTGTTGACGGTTGAATCTTGATCCCCTCAATCTTAAGAAGCCACTATGGGCTTGGAGTTTAGAATCTGCGTTTTAGGAGATATTAAGCTTATAACGAACTTGTTACGCTAGCTTGAATTAAAGAATAGTGAGGTGGATACAATGAGCGAACCGGAACATATACATAGAGATACCGAAGAGCGTCGCGTGGTCGAGCCAGGACATGACAGCCTCGCGGGTTATGCGGCAATCAAATACGCGGCTATAGTCATAATCGTTCTTGCAATACTATATTTTCTTGCAATTTATGTGCTGCCACTGTTCAGATAACGTAACGGTTTTCTAACCCTTACGACTATATTAAATACCCTGGTGAATTATCTGGGGTATTTTTTAAGTTGACTATCCTTTCCACGAGATAGCGCCCCCGGACAGGATTATTTTCAAACTTCTGAAGGAGTTTTAAGTTACATTTTCTTACGCATACCCTGCAAGCAAGCAGGATAAAAAAGGTTAGAATAGGCTGTTTTTATGTGAATATGTTCCTTTTTGACCTTGATTGCAACAATGTCGCATCCTTTATGCTAGGCTCGGTCAAGGGGATGTGAATAATGAAAACTATGAAATCGACAGGCTCTATTAATTTTGAAATTGCAGCAGGTGAACATATTCTTCACTTTTACAACAGTGAATCACAGCGCCTGAGTGTCCTGAAGGAATTTATTAAAGATGGTTTTAGGAAGCACAATAAAAGTATTGGTGTTATCAACAAAGATGACTTATACAAAGTGGAAGACATGCTTATCAAAGATGATATTGACGCCGGCTATTACTTAATTGAGGGCCAACTAGTCTTTATGGCCCATGAAGATTACTTTGCTACCGGTGGTAGTTTCGACGAAAAACGCTTTAGCGATGTGATTACCGGTGCCATAAATGCAGCGATCCGCCAGGGTTGGGATGGGGCAAATATCGCAAATGACCTTACTTGGGCCGCTACGGGCTCAAATGTAGATGCCTGGCTGCGCTTTGAGGCAAACGCAAACAATTATATCAGAACACTACCCGCAACATGCTTGTGCCAATATGACGAACGCATAATACCTAGCGCTGTGTTAACTAATCTAATAAAGACGCATCCCTTCGTGATATTGGGCGATTCCATACGCCAGAATCCCTTTTTTATTTCACAAAAGAAATACCAGAAACATTATAGTCTTAACTAATTAGGACCATATATCAGCAAACAACTCTGCTTGCTTAAGCACGTTATCAGTAGCGATTTCCTGCTTATCCGGTGGGTAACCATATTGCCTTAAAGTTCTTCTGACTAGCACTCTAAGCTTTGCTTGAACGTTTTCTTTTATCATCCAGTCGATTGATGTGTTCGATTTGACCTTTTGGACGAGTATCCTTGAGGAAGCTTCATGAGCGTATTGATCAAATGGGTCTTAAGACTAGACCAACCAGAAAATGGTCTGAAAAACCGATTGTGAGATCAACACTTGCATTAATCTTGCAGAATAAATTCTATACAGGCGTCTTTGAGTGGAAAGGTGTAGAGTACAAAGGCAACCATGAGCCTCTTATTGATAAAGAGACGTTTCAAAAAGTCCAAGAGATCTTGGCGTTAAATCGAGTTGGAATAAAAACCAGAAAGTATAACCATTATCTCAAAGGTTCAATTTTTTGTGCTGAATGCGGCGCGAGAATGTCAGTTGATGTAGCTAAAAAGGATTGCCTCTATTTTTACTGCTTAAGCCGTAAGACTAAACCTAAATGCACCATGCCGTATGTTGAAGCATTTCATATCGAAAAAAGCATTGAAGAATTCTATGAGCAAATTGAATTAAAGCAAGAATGGGTTGATAAAATTACTCTTTCATTTAAGAAGGAGCTCTTAGCACGGGAGAAGGCCGATTATAAGCAGCGTGAACTAGCACATAAAAGAATGGAAACCCTGCAGAAGCAAAAGGTAAGAATCGTTAACGCTTACGTCAACGGTGTCTTTGATGATGAAACCGCTAAAGCCAAAAGGCTCGAAATTGAAAGAGATATGGTAGCTGCTCGTAAGTTGTTAGATGCAATTTCCATTAAAACTGAGATGCTGGAAAAAAGGCTTTCTATTACAATCCAAATGGCCAGAAACTGCGGAACGCTATATAAGAAATTGAATGAGGAGAACAAACAGCTTCTTAACCAGGTTGTATTTGAAAAGATCTACATAAATAAAGACGGCACGGTTGCCCGTGCTGACTTTACCCCGCTATTTTATTGTCTTTTCGTGTCTAAAAAGTTCGAATTAGATAAATTTGGCATCCCCGGATCGGATTCGAACCTTACTTGGGGCTTTCGAGAACTTCGGCTACATCGTTGATTACTAATGGCCCCGGCATCGTTATGATTTTCTCCACAAGCAGGCTCACAGGAATAGAAAGTGCGAGCACCAGGCCCACCCTGAGGATGGTGAAGTACGGACCGAGGAATTTCACCTCGAGCGGGAGCATTGGGATTTTTACCGCCCACGTGGTAAGCATGACGACAATGACGCCGACTCTGGCGCCCCTATTAAGAAGAGACTTTAATAGCGGAAAAATGGCGAAAAGCGGACCCACCAGGATTGAGCCGAACAAGGCCGAGAGAACCAAGGCTTTGGTGCCCGAGCCCTCACCCAGCTTTTCCGCGATCATGTCTTCTTTTATCCAGACCTGGACGAGTCCTATGAGGATAAAGACGGAAACGATGATAAGAATGACCGAGCTTACCGTGTGCCAGGTCGCCGATAAAGCGATGCTTGCCTTACGGGGCAGGTAGATGCCCACAAGAAGGTATATAATACCGACTGCGATAAGGTACCGGTAATTTCTCGCCCAGCTCATCACAACACCGCCCCCATAATCAACCCGATGAGAATCGAGACTATCAAAGAGGCGACCCACCTGGTGATGGCGAAGCGGCGACCATAGGTCGCGATTTCCATGGGTAAGGTGACGGTGCCGACGCTGACCCAGGAGACCACGAAAGCGGCGACCGCAGCCTGGCTCGCTCCGACCTTCCATAAGTAGTGCGCGATGGGAAATGCAACCGCGGGTGGCCCGGTTGCGGCGCCCCCGACGATGGCTCCGATAAGCGGCGCAAAATATCCCACGGATTTGCCCATCAATGACTGGACGATTCCCTTGGTCAAGAACGCCTCAAATAGCCCGACCAACAAGAAAACGGTAGCGAACATGGGTAGCTGCTTTCGCAATGTCGCCGCCGCGATCCGAAGCGCCTGCCCCGTTTTACTTCTATCTTTTATGCTTGAATACACAAGAAGCACGGCCACTACGGCCACGAATAAAAAATCAGTCGCTCCCATTGGCT
Source organism: Candidatus Aquicultor sp. (assembly GCF_054640775.1). Taxonomy (NCBI): domain Bacteria; kingdom Bacillati; phylum Actinomycetota; class Candidatus Aquicultoria; order Candidatus Aquicultorales; family Candidatus Aquicultoraceae; genus Candidatus Aquicultor; species Candidatus Aquicultor sp. Next base: position 7,459 of record NZ_JBTSLF010000028.1, read on the forward strand.
CCCCCGGCGTAGCATGCATCCGCACCTAGCAGAAACGAAACACGATATTCTTAATATACCCCTAGGGGGTATTTGAGTCAAATGTTTCCCGATATACTCCTTCACCCTCTCCGATTCGGGCGAAGATTTCGGGTATATCCCCGGCGCCAAAACGATGACGCGAAAATTTTTAGGGGGGATGCAAGTGGCAACATATAACTAATTGAGCAATTTCAATGAGGTCAAGAATGAAATCAATGAATGGACGATGGGGCCGGTCAGCAAGGCCATGGTCGATCCTATGGAGCTGACTAAGATGACCGCGGGTTACGGAATCGAGCAGCACCAGTGGACCAACTATCACCACCTTATGGAGATGAGCCAGAACAAGGAAATCCGGGAACTCTTCGCGAGGATATCGCTGCAGGAAGAAGAGCACCAATCCTTGATGGGCTCGCTCGTCGACCCGGAGACGACCCCGATGGAGGCCAGCATGGCCCTCGAGATGACCGCCCTGCAGGGCTTTGCGGATGCCGCCCAGCTCGAGCCCAACGAGAGTTGCAAAATGGTGCATGATTACATCCTGCTCGACCACCTTACCCAGGCGAAGTCTCTTTGGGATACTATGTCGAGCATCGGCACAAACCCGGAAGGGGTCGTCAAAGGACAGATACAGATCAAGGAGGGCAGGCCGTGGGACAGGCAGCTTATCCCGACAAACGACCTGATGAAGCAGCACCTGGATAAAAACTCGGCGGATATCATGAGCTTTGTTAACATACACTCTTTGCTTGCAAATGAAGAGCAGCTCAGAAACGACTTCCAGATGCTGAGAAAAATGATGCCTGCGCGGGACGTCCGCCGGCTCTACAATATGGTGACCGCAGTCGAGAACCTCCATGTGACCATGCTCGAGTCACTGCTCGACCCGATGACCACGCCGCTTGAATACGCGATGATGAACGAGCTGGTCGAGATCAGGGTGCACCAGCTGGGTATGCAGATGGCGAAAAACGATGCGGCCCATCAAACCCACGAGTACACGTTAAAAGAGGACCAGCAACACCTGAGCTGGTTGAGAGATGCCTATAGCAGGCTCGAGCAAGGGGATTCGAGCAAATTCGAGATCCCGAGTGCGTTGTTTGCGATGTCGCAAATGTCGGCAAACGACTACATCGACCAGATCATGCCGATGCAAATGAACATGCTGCCGAAAGGAACCGGTTTCGAAAAGGCCGCCTAGACTGCCGCCGGCACAGAGCGAATAATCGACCATCCCCCGGGGTGGTCTTTTTATGCGCCTACATGGGAACAAATAATAATGGCTTCAATGAGTTTGGTGACTTTGACGGAGCCTTGAAACAGGCAGCCTAGAGCGATAGGCTATGTGCAGGACGTTTGACTAGTGGTTCCTAATAGTTGAGGTGAATATCATGGGCACTAATGAGAGACGGGGCGGTCTTACCGCCGGCATTATCCTGATTGTGATTGGTATCGCCCTTTTGCTTATAAACCTGGACCTGTTTAGTCCTGGGGTTTTTGTGTTTGCATTAGGGGTGTCGTTCCTGGTTGCGTATGCGTTCTGGCGCGTCGTCGGATTTCTTATCCCCGGCATGATACTCGCCTGGCTGGGCATCGCCATAACATTGACGGAAGCGCACGTTTTCCGTTCCGTCGATAATGGGGCGGTCATTACTATCGCGCTAGGGTTTGCGTTTCTATCGATCTATGCGTTGATGCCCAGGCGCCGGTACTGGTGGCCGCTCATCCCCAGTGGCATCCTCCTTCTTATCGGGACGACGACGCTTCTTGTAACCGAAAGCATAATCCCCCTGACCATCACCCAGCTTACCAACATAATCTGGCCGGCCATACTTATCCTGGTAGGGGTCTGGCTGATTTTCAGGCAGGTCTACAGACGATAAGCTAATAATCGCGAAGCTCAGACGTACCTGACAATTTTCAAAGGTTTCTCCCCGAACCCGGTTATATTGTCAGCTCCGGGGAATAATGCAGTCGAGATAGGTAGGTTCGACAGTAACATCGATCATAATCGGGGGTAGTTAAAATGCAGGAAACTACAAATATTGAGAGGATCAGTGTGCCCGATGAGGCCGCGTTGGCCTTGACGACCATAGGCGCATTGAACTGGGGTCTGATCGGGCTTTTCTCATTTGACCTCGTCGCGCGGTTGCTCGGTCGCAGGTCGCTGGCTTCGCGAATAGTATACTCGCTTGTCGGCCTCTCCGGAGTGTATGCAGCCTACTATCTCTACAAATCAAGCACCAGCATCACGCTTCCGCCAGAGTAGGCAGCAAGGTTGAAAAGGGCCGCATAAGGAGGGTTACCGCGCTAGCGCAGTACGGTCGATCACATGATAATATCCGCAGCGGGGTAAAAAATACCCCGCTTTCTCTTACAAAACACCCTCCCTACTTGTGTCGCGCTTATTCCTCTTCGCCCTCCTCCTCCTCGCCTTCCATGTGAAATTCCCACATGCGGCGGCGCATCTCTGCCGCGCGCTTCATATAATCGATCTTCATACGCCTTTTTTCGTCGGCGAAATTTACAATCTCATCGGCCATTTTATCCAAATCACCGCCGTATTTTTGATCCATCTTGGCCTTGATCTTTTCGTAAAGCAGCTCTTTCTTCGCGATTTTCGCCATCATCATAGGGCCTTTACGGTGGTGTTTCCCGCCTTCCGTCATGCCAGCGCCATACCCGCACACAGGACACACCCCGTGCCCTTGCATCCCCATCGGCATCATGCCCATCGGGCCGCCCATTCCTCCCATCATTCCCATTCCATGACCCATGCCGTGCCTGCACCTGTGGCCGCCCATGTGGTGCCCGTAACCCATCTTTCCTCCGTGTGTCATATCCGCACACCTCCTGATATGTTTCTACCCGTTTGCAAAATAGCAATAACTGCGATTACGGCATCGGGGCGCCGCACGGGCTTTATGCCGCCGCAGCCCCGTAGCGCGACAGGTAGCCTATCATATCCTGGCAGAACAGGCTCATATCGGCATCGGCGCGCGCGCTGAAGACATTATCGCTCATCGCGATAGGCGTATAAGATATCTGTGCACCAGCGTTTTCGAGATTAGTGTAAAGGTTTGGCGGGGCGGCGATGATCTTGTTGTCGACAATACCGGCCCCCATTAAATCGATCGCCCCCTCATCGGCACTAGCCACCAACCCGCCGCGGGCCCAGGTCTCTTCAATCAGCTTCATCGCGGCAACGTTCTCGCGGATAGCGTCTGCCGTTACGTTATCGGCCACCAGTACCGCATCATAGTAGTTTCGTGCGGCTTCGGCGAACGAAACAACGCTCGTTACGCGAATGCCTCCATCCCGGCTTGTTAGAACATCGTTGCTGTTGAAGCTCGCTATGAGAATATTGGCGCCCTGGCTCTTAAAGCATTCGCGTAAGTAATTAAAGTGCTCACTCTGGAATCCGTCCACTAGAAGAAACAGGACGCTCTTACCTTTTATGTTTTGCGCATCGGCCATAGTAAAGCCTCCCTTCTACGCCGCCTCCTTGCTCTCCGGCCACTGCCCCTCGATAAGCGATTTTAGGGGATGGTCCTCTTTCGTCATGTGCAAGGTCGAGTAGAGTTTATCCACCGCCTGGGAGAGATCTTCTTTAGTAAAATGAATGCCCAATTTGCCTTCGATATCTTGCTTGCGCGCCCCGATTAAAAGGATTTGCGTGTTTTCATAATCGAGGAGATGCTCGTCTTTGACGTTGATCCAGCTTTCATCAAAAAGCTGCATGAGGTCTTGCGGGTAGCGCAGCCGTTCCTCTGCCCCCGGGTATCCCCCGGCCAAGTGCTCCAGGTCCCGGCCGTTATCGGTTACGTAATCTACGATCAACCAGTTACGCTCCTGCGGGGCCATCCTGCCCGGCAGGATCTCGGGCATATACTTTTGCCCCACTATAAGCAGGCGAAACAGTTTGGGTTCTTGCGGAGCCATGACCAGGTAAAAGCGCTCGACATCACCAAGGTCTCGCACTTCTTCTTCGTGCACTTTCGGCCGGTAGAAGAAATAGAGGTCACCGTGCTCGATTATCTTATTCGTCATCTCTCACCCCTCGTATTCGCTGGTAGCTATTGGGTAGCGGCCCACGCGATATGAACCACATCCAGGTGAACTAAACCGGTATATACCCAACGAAGACGAACGGCGGGGCGAAATCAGAACATTTACGCGACGTGCAGGCTGCAATATTTGCTACACATTCAGAGACTGCAGCTCCTCGGTTACCAATTGGCAGACGCGCCTTGCGGCAGTGGCAACCGGTAGGGTAAGATTGCTATCCCTTGGTCGAACATCACCTACCTGGATACCAAAAATAATCACCTCAGGATTCGCGCCGACCAGCCGTGCGTTGGTCACGAGATACGCCACACCCATCCCATGGATATTATTTGAACGGAGGTTGAGCACGCCGGCCTCGTCCGGATTGAACTTAAAAATCGTACCGGGTTCGGCCTCGGTTGCGATCGAGTCGACCACGATGACGATATCCGAATCCCGAAAGTGCTTTACCAGACCCATACCTGCGGTCTCACCAATGACCACATTAATATTGGGGTGGCTGATCCCAGAAGATAAATCGCGCACAACGGCAACCCCAACGCCATCGTCACCCATTAAGGTGTTACCGATACCCAATACCGTTATCTTGGGCTTACGGCGTGAATCCCCCATAGCTAAAGCTCCTCGCCGCCATCGCTCATCGTTACTTCGCCGGGCTCCCGGTAAAGGAACATAAGCGGCAGTTCGGGTCTCGCCTCAATAAGTACCAGGTAAATATGTAAAGCAGTAATCACGATGAACAGCCATGCGACTATATAGTGGATCATACGCACATAAATCGGGCCCCCTAATGCATACGTTAGCGGTGAGAAAAACGCGAGCGTCGGGGTCCATAGCTCGAACCCGGTTATTATCTGGATGAGCGACAAGAGAATCAACGCCCAATACGTTCCCTTTTGCAGAGGATTGTATTTTAGTATTCTGGGATGGGTCCGGCGCAGAAAGAGGTAGTAGCGCAGTGTCTCCAGTGTTTTGCCCCTATTTTCCTTTTGCGGTAAGAAAAACTTGTAATCCGGCATTTTGCGCCGTGAACCCGTGGGGGCCGAACCGCGACCGAAGAACGCCCAGTAAATCCGGATTACCCCGGAAGCGATTAGAATCCAGGCGGAGATGAGATGGATGGTTCTATTCGTCTGCATCGAACCTCGATAAAAAGGTGAGTGTATGAAAAACCCGGTGAACACCAAAGCTATTAAAGCTACCAGGTGTACATTGTGTGTTACCACGGCTACCAGTGGGTGTTCCTCCCGCGTTATATGCGGCTTACGCCCCTCACGCGCCGTCGCTCGAACTCCCATCTACATCACCCCTAACGGACCTGGAATTTGAGGACCTGGTTTGATTCCGGTTCAATCACGTGAACCGCGCAGGCCATTCACGGGTCGAATGTGTGAACGACCCTTAATATCTCGAGCGGCTTTGTTGGGTCGACTACCGGCTGCCCAACCAGCGCCTCCTCGACGGGACCACGCACGCCATTGTCGTCGCGCGGCGATAGGTTCCAGTTGGATGGGGGAACTGCGGCGTAGGTATCGATCAGGCCGTTCTTGATTTTTATATAATGACAGAGGGCGCCGCGGGGCGCGTCCCATCCGCCCTTGCCGGTCCCCGTCGCGGGAATCGGCTTTGCCTTAAATACCTGTGTTTTTCCGCCCTTGATATTATCCAGTAGCTCATCGGACCAACGTAGAGCGTTGTCTGCGTTCACCTTAGCTTTTAGAACACGGGCCGCAATGCGGCCTAAATCGGACATCAGAATCCCGACATTTCCCGGCTGACCGATGGCTTTAAGCGTATCATCGACCGCTTTTTTAATTTCCGGGCGCCCGGCAAGATAGCCGACCAGCATTTGCGCGAGCGGACCGACCTCCATCGGTTTGTTATCGTCACCATAACGTACCGCTTGCGTCCAGTCATACTTACCTTTCACAGGTTCCTGGTTGTCAAGAGGATCGATCCCGGTGTAGTTTATCGGCTCCTGTCCAGAATCAAGCGGGTGTTTACCGCCGCCGACCTTATCATCAAACCACGAGAACTTCGTGTACATCCTGCTCTTGTCCGGATCGACCTTCTCCAGCTGAAGCTTGCCGTCGAAGATCCCACCCCTCGGGAATACGCGATCGCCGGGGTCCTGGCTCTTTTCATCAAGCACGCCCCATGTCAGATAATTGGCATGCCCTTTGCCCGTCTTAGCAAGGTCGAGATAAAACGGGGCGATGGCCAAAAGGTCGGGGACCATCACTTCATTAACGAAGGCCTGTACCTGCTCCATGCGTCCCCTGTAGAATAATATTTCTTCTATGCTGGGCAGCTGCGTTACGCCACCCGGCACATAATTCATGATCATCGGATATTTACCACCCATAAACGCAGCGGCATCGTTTGCCGCCTGCTGGGCGTCTATCGACTGTAAGTAGTGTGCGGTAAGCTCAAGGTCAAGATCCGGGGATAACTTGTAGCCGGGGTGGTCCCAGAACATATTGGCAAAGGGGCCGAGCTGACCCGATTGCACCACCGCGTTGACCTTATCCTGGACATCTTTAAGCGCCTGTGTGGTGGGCCTAGCGTTGAGCGCGTTGGGTACGTTTACATAATCAAACGCGTTGAGGATATAGAACCAGAGGATATGGTCGTAGCCGATTTGGGAGGCCTCCATCATGTTACGCACGAGCCTGGCGTTATCATCCACCTTCTCGATTCCCATAGCCCGCTCGACCGCCTGGACCGAATTGAGGGCGTGGGGCGTGGGACACACACCGCAAATCCTTTGGGCAAAATGCCAGATACCCATGGGATCGCGGTTCTTCATAAATATCTCAAAACCGCGGAAGAGCGTGCAGGTGTTCCACGCATCGGTAACTTTACCGTTCTCAACGATGCAGGTGATTCTAAGATGACCCTCGATGCGGGTGATCGGGTCGATGACTACTTTTGCCATTAGGCATTACCACCTTTCGGGCCGCCTTCCGGTTCTGCCGGCGTGCGGTGGGTCAGCCTTCCGGATGCGGCTTCTCCTATGAAATGGGCCCCGATACCGACGGCGGTTATTACGCCGATTGCGATACCGACATCCGTTACCGATACCCCGCCGACGCCGGGGACCCTGATGTTTGATGTCTGCTGATAGAACGGGCTGAGTTTGTCCCAGAAATCCGGCTCGGCGCAGCCGATGCATGGGCCGTTGTGCACGCACCAGCTCAAGTGGCCGTTCCATTTGGTTACAGGGCATGGGGCAAATGTCTGCGGCCCCTTGCAGCCCATCTTGAACAAACACCAGCGGTTTTGGGATGCTTCATCCCCAAAAACCTCTACGAACTCACCCGCATCAAAATGGCCCCGCCGCTCGCAATTGTCGTGGATAAGGCCGCCGTAGAGAAACATCGGCCGGCCGATGGCGTCCAGCGCGGGCGGTTTGCCGTTTAGTAGTATGTACGATAGCACCGCAATCATGTCCTCGGCGTTACCCGGACACCTGGAGACGTTAACGACAACCGGGTTGGCGATTCCTGCGTCCTCACGTAAAAACGCCGCAAGGCCTTTAGCACCGGTCGGGTTTGGCGCCGCGGCCTGGATGTTGCCGTAGGTCGCACACGTGCCGATAGCGATAGTCGCCTTGGCCTTTTTGTAGGTGTCTGCGGCGATGTCCATCGAAGTCTTCCCATGTACCGTCATCGCACCCGGCACCTTTGTCGCAATCGCACCCTCGACGACGTAAAAGAAATCGCCGCCGTCAACGGTATCCCTGAAGCTCTTTTCCGCTTGGTCCCCAGCCGGCGCCATGACGGCTTCGTGGTAATCAAGCGATATTTCTCTAAGAATCAAATTGGCTACGCTCGGCGTCCTGCTTTGCAAAAGGTTGATGCTTCAGCCAAGGCATTCCTGGAAAAGCGACCAGACCACCGAAGGGCGTTTGGCGAGTTTCTCCAGGGCCGCCGCAATATCCGGAGCCGCCATCTCTCCCGCGCCGATCAAAACACCGATCGTACCGCAAAATTTGAGGAAATCCCTTCGCGTCAACCGGGGAAATACCGACATTTCCTCCTCCGACATTGCTCCACCTCCATTAGAAACGAGTTGCAGGCATACGTTTGGCCACAATGGGTTCGCCTATGCGGCTCATTGGTTTTATGTATCATCGCCGCTTATATACCCTACCGGCGAGTTTTTTACGCACCTCTGATTCTGTAACAGCAAAGAGATGGTTTAATGATCCAGAGAAACCGTGAGCAGGGCGATATCGTCCGATGGGTTGCCGGTGCAGAACGACATAACCTCTGAGAAAATGACTTGCGGAAGCTCTTGGATATTCTGTGAATCAAAGGATTTGATAAGCTCTATAAGGCGTTCTTCTCCGAAGAACTCGTCGTCGCTTCTCGGCTCGATCGCGCCATCCGTATAAAGAACCAGGATGTCGCCTTTTTGGATGATGGTTTTATCGTCGGCGTAATGCAGACCCTGGAAAGCCCCGATAAACGGTGAGCTGGTAAAAAGAAGTGAGGTCTCAGGTGTTTTCTTTCTTAAGATCGCCGGTGGATGTCCCGCGCTGCAGTACGTAAACTCCCCGGAGCGGGTATCCAGAATACCGAAGAATACGGTGATAAATGTCGCCAATTCCGAGCAGCTGCTGATAAACTCGTTTGTCTTTGCCATGACGCAAGCGGGTGAATCACTATCATATGCATATGCCTTGATTGCATCTTTTACCAGCGATGTAAGAGTGGCGGCATTCAGACCTTTTCCAGAAACGTCTCCGATAACGATTCCAACCTTGCCGCCTTCTAGTTCAAAAAGATCGTAGAAATCCCCACCAACCCTGGTCGCCTCGGTTGCAGAATGGTAGAGGTAGCTAAAATCGATGCCGGGGATGGTCTGAGGAACGGTAAGAATCGCCTCTTGCAGAGTATCTGCGATAGTCCGCTTAGAGGCATAAAGACGGGCATTTTCGATAGCCAGCGAAATCGAAGTGCCGAGTTTACCCGCAAAATCGATCTGCAACTCATCAAACGGGGTGGCTTCAGAATGATAATGAAAAACGAGAGTACCAATGGCGTGCTCCCGTACAGTCAAGGGAACTACCAACATCGAGCGGATATTCAAACGTTCGGTCAATTCACGGTTGACCCTCATATCGCTCAGGGCATCGTTAACGACGATCAGTTCCTTCGACCGTGCGGCCAGAGATGAAACCATAAACTCGCTATCGGTAAATCTCTGCCCGATAAGCTCGTGTGGCAAGCCGTTGATATATTTGAGTACCCAGTGGTCACCCTCATGCAAATCGATCGCGGCGGTCTCGGCCCCTATCGCTTTGGCCGCTTCCACGACAGCCCGCTGCATGATCATATCAAACTCAAGCGTTGAGTTAATCAGCGCATTGATATCATTAAGGGCATCGCTCAGCTCTTTCGCTCTTCTCATCTCAGCCTCGGCTTCCTTACGCCCGGTAATATCGCGCACGACACTTACGATTACCTTCCTGCCCCTGAGTGTAACGAGACTTGCGTTTATTTCCACATTCATAATGGTCCCGTCTTTTTTGAGATGCGCGGACTCAAACACGGCGGAACCGGCGTTCTTTAGGTATTCAATCCTTGGCTTAACCATCTCGGAATATTCAGGCACGTCCAGCTTATCAAAGCTTGACATCATAAGCTCATCTTTCGTATACCCCCTGGTCGTACAAGCCGCCTCATTTACGTAGAGTATCTTTCCGTCAAGATCACGGACGAAAACCGAGCCGGTGGCGCTATTAAGCAACAGCGACTTACACTCGAGGTCTCGCTCTATTTGCTTTTCTCGAGTGTAGGTCAGGGTAAAGATCAATGTGATAAAGATGACAAATAAGCGTGCCCAGAGTTCATGCGGCTTGGGATGTATGAGCTGGCTGACCAGCGATCCTTCGTGAAAGATAGAGGTGTCGACAAAGGAATCGGCGACCCAGAATGCAACACTGATAACAATCGTGGCTAACATCAATTTGGATATGTCCGCTTTACGCTCGCTCTTCATCAACCGACCCCATGATTATCAACTGCGTACTATGTGAACTTAGATTAACGCACGATACCAAACTTACTAAAACGTACAGTTAGCTGGTAATTTGCCGGTATTACATCCATTTATATCAGCCTAAAGCGATAGTATCCCCAACAACCATACAACTCTTATACCCAATAAAACATCATATTCCATTCAATTGTGTGATATTTTTCACATTAAATATAATTCTGTGCCATTCTTTCAAAAAGACCGTTTTCCCGTACCAGTTTCTTAATGCCGACTTTTGGGTAACGAATGCCTGGCGGGTTTCCAACAGAACCGGCAAACCAGAATAGTGAAGCTCGATGGAAAGGGATGAAGTCATGAATCCTGAAAAAGATGGTATTATACCAGGTCACCAGCACTCGCTCTGGATAGATACAACCCCCGACACCGATTTTCCTCCCCTGCAGGACAACCTAGAAGTAGATGTCGCAATAATAGGTGGCGGCATTAGCGGCATAACGGCCGCTACATTATTAAAAGAGGCCGGCAACACCGTTGCCGTTGTCGATATGCACAAGATAACTAAACTCGTGACCGGGCATACCACGGCTAAGATCACGTCCGCACACGGGATAATCTACGAGCCCCTTACCAAAAGCTTCGGTGAAAACGGCGCACGCATCTATGCGGATGCGAACCAGGCGGCGATTGAGCGAATCGCCTCTCTCGTCGAGCACCACAGTATTTCTTGTGATTTTAAGCGTGCGCCCATGTATGTCTATACCGAATCTGCCGGCAATCGTGAGACCATCAGGCGTGAGGGACGGGCGGCTGAAAAGGCAGGTCTTCCCGTTATGTATACCGAGGAAACACCGCTGCCGTTCCCGGTTCAGGCGGCAGTGCGCTATGATAACCAGGCGCAGTTTCACCCACGTAAGTACCTGCTTGCTCTCGCCCAGACGTTACCGGGCGAGGGAAGCCATATTTTCGAAAACACCGAGGCCTTAAAAGTAGAGCAGGGTGATCCGCATACCGTGGTGACAAACAAGGGAAGTTTGAAGGCCAGGTATATCATTATCGCCACCCAGTTCCCGTTCTACGATACAGGGTTCTTCTTTTCCCGGCTGTATCCCTATTACTCATATGCACTTGGCGTCCGCATAAGGGGAGATATCCCCGAGGGAATGTACTACACAGAAGACGGCGGCGAGTTTGCCGTCCGCAATCAGCCGGCCGATAAAGAGACGCTTCTCGTCATCAGCGGCGGCCACCACAAGAACGGCCAGGGCGGCGACACGCTTGAGGACTACCGTGACCTCGAGATACGTACCCGCGAGCGCTTTGATGTCGAATCGGTGGATTACTTCTGGTCTACCGAGGATTACGATACACCCGATAACGTGCCATTTATAGGCAAAGCCCCGCGATCCGATCGAATCTACCTTGCCTCGGGATTTGGCGGATGGGGTATGACGAACGGCACACTCTCGGCCATGATTCTGTCTGATATGGTCCTGGGGCGGCACAACCGCTGGGCCCCGTTCTTTAATCCGTCGCGGACTAATATACTGGCTTCCGCCAAGAAGTTCGCCACAGAGAATGCAAACGTCTCCGCGCAATACGGCAAGAGCATTCTTACAGAGCCCCACCTACGCGACCTCTCCGAGCTTAAAGAAGGCGAAGGCAAGAAGTTCGTTATCAATAAAAGAGAGGTCGCGGCCTACAAAGACAAGCAAAGCATCGTCCATGCGGTTTCCCCTATCTGCACCCACCTTGCCTGCACCGTAAACTGGAACAACGCTGAGCGCACCTGGGACTGTCCCTGCCACGGCTCTCGTTTCAACTACGACGGCGAGGTAATCCACGGACCGGCCTTAAGGGGCCTGAAAAAACGAGACATCGAAGAGCCTGAAGAACAGGAGTCAGAATAGAACCTTCTTCTTACAGTAGCTTAGCTACGCCTAAACGCTGGTAAGTGACAGTCATGCAAGTGCATCCGAGATTCTTCACTTCGTTCAGAATGACAAGTAATCGCTATTCGCTACTCGCTAATCGCTCTTACCCACATTCTCGACCCACACCATTCTGAATCCTGGCTCCTGGCTCCTGGCTTCCCAGGCTTTTTGGTTTCTGCTACAGTAGCAAAAAGCAAGGAACCACAAGAAGGTCGTTATGGGCGCCGATTCGAATATCTACGTTATAAAAATCTACTGTTCGAAGTGTAATACATTCCTGTATAAGTACAGAAAGCGGACGAATGGTTTTCTGGTCAAGTGCTATATGGACAGGATTTTAGAAGACGGTACGAACGGTGACCTCAAGTGCCCGAGCTGCGGCCAAGAATTTGCCAGGTTTAAGATAATGAAAAACAAACCGGCCCACAAGATTATCAGGGGAAAGGTTTTTATCAAAGGCCACCTGAAAAAGTAGCACCGATAAACGATTTGATTTATCCATCGCCTCACTTCCCGTCCTCTCTGCCGAAGAGGCGATCAAAGCGCTGTTCAAACACTCGATAATCCACATCGACCCCGAGATTACGTTTATCGATGATTTGATAGCCGACCTTAACGAGTCTTAAGAGGAGGTAAAAGATCAGATGGAAAAGGTCGTCATCGATGTTCCCCCGATGAACTTCTTAATGGTGGACGGCAAGGGCGACCCCGGCAAGGCGCAAGAGTTCCAAGATGCGATCGAGGCGCTTTACGGCGTTTCGTATACGCTGAAATTCACGATCAAAAAAGCTCAGGATATCGATATTTGATATCAATCATATGGCCTATTCGATATTTAAACGTACCCAAAGGATCAGATTGATCGGTTAGATTCGAGGCTACATAGTAAATCGAGCCAAAAGTGCCGTTATAGCTATTTAGCGCATTCTTAATTCCAGTAGTCGTACTTCCAGAAGTTGTTGTACCAATCTTAGTTGCAAGAGTCGTTTGGGATGGTAACGTCGTAGAGGAACCACTTTTAGTCTTATGGAAACTCAGACTCTGGCGCGCCGAAGCCGGGCCACACCAATATGATTTCTCCTGCATATAATTTGTTACAGAGATCGAGATATTGCCATACTCGTTGTTAGCAATTAGGCACGAGGCTCCCACTTTATGGTGATTACTTTCGCAAGTGCATCCAGAAGGAGTCATCGGTTCTCCAATTGAGCGCTCTTTCGCTTCAGTTTCTTGCTTTAGCTGTCGGATAACTTCGGGAGTTAGTGAAGGATCATTATCCATAACACCTGACACGAGGCCTGCTGATCCCGAGTCCATAGGCTTAGCTAGAGCTATAGCTGAGCTAGAGCTAATCAAAAGCAAAACGCTTATACACACTGCAAAGATCTTCTTTCTTATCATGATTCACTCCTTTAATTAATGAAGCAAAAGACTTAGTCAAACCTGTTTCTTGTTTCGCCTTGTCAAATATGGTACGTTTACACTGCTACCTCTAATAAACCGAGTAGGAATCGCAACATTTCGCTGTGTTTATTGGAGGTAGCTTTTTATTTTGATCATATACACCTCCTTATTGGATTTGGGATTAAGTCGCATATTCTCTGTATTACGAATTAGGTAGCTTCTACATACGTGCACGCGTGTGGTGTTATGTTTGTCATATATTTTTGCTAGCCTATTTTCCTAGCTT
>NZ_JBTSLF010000029.1:0-20633 GCF_054640775.1 Candidatus Aquicultor sp.
TATTTTTAACGTGTGGTTTGCTATCAATATCAACATTATCACATGGTTTACGGGCTTTTTAGGAATCGAGTTTGGACTGTCGCTTAAAGATGCGGTTATCGCCATTGTTATCGGCAATTTGCTGGGTGCGGTTTTTCTTGCGCTGACCTCTGCAATGGGACCGAAAACGGGGGTTCCGCAAATCGTTTCGGGGCGCAACGCATTCGGCTCAAGGGGTAACTGGATGATGGCCCTTATTAATTGGTTTGCGAATATGGGATGGTTCGCCGTGGATATCCTGCTGGCGGTTTTCGCATTGCAGCGGCTAACGGGTATTCCATATTTGCCGGCGCTTTTCGGCCTCACGTTACTGACAATCGTTGTCGCCGTCTACGGCTATAACTTTATCCATGCATTCGCCAAGATAATGACCGGCTTGCTGGGGGTACTTTTCGTCTTTATGACCTTTGCGGAGATTAAAACCGTCGATGTTAACTGGCTGGCCCATAGCCCCCAACTGGACGGGTTCGCTTATTGGGGAATGTTGGCGTTGGCCGCGGCGGTAGCTTTTTCGTACCAGATCAGCTTTTGCCCGATTGGCGCCGATTATTCACGCTACCTATCGCCCCAATTGTCCTCAAAGAAAGTATGGCTCGCGACATTCGCCGCGTCATTAACCGTTGGGATTTGGCTTGAGATACTGGGGGCGGTTATGGCGACCATGGGGCAGGGAGACCCGATGGCCTTAATGGAAAAGGTGATGGGGGTTTTCGCGGTTCCCGCTTTGATCACTGTTATCGTCAGCACTTTTCCCGTGAATGCGATCGCGATTTATAGCGGTGGGTTATCAGCGCTGGCCATGGGCATACCGCTAAAGCGGCGAACCGTGGCTCGGGATTATTTTGGTAGACCATTATCTCGCTCGCAAGTTAAAGCCGGTGGCGACCTCTCGCTGGCAATGGGCAGGAATTACCGCGTTTTTTACCGGCCTTCTCCTCTCTGTGCCTTTTATGAGTTCGGTTCTTTATACGGGTTTCGTGGCTAAGAAATACCTTTTTGGTGCGGATTTAAGTTATGTCATCGCCATGGGCGTGAGCGCGCTTCTGTATTACGCCATGCGACGCAGGACATCTCAAAGCGAAGTCTCACAGCCGGCTGTCGCTCACTATCAACAGATATAACAGATACAATAGATATAACAGGTATAGCAGATATAACTCTCAAGACATGGTTTAGATATGGTCGCGGGTATCCATGGTTGGTATAATGCAGATAAAATGTCTCATTTTGGGAACATTATAGGAATACAAGCGAAACCATGACGGAAGAAACCAAGAACCAAGGAAGCAGCGAAAGCGCGAAAATCATATATAAAGGAATCGAGTTTGCGCATCCAAGTGAGGAACAGTGCGCGAGGATACTCGATTTCTACGGCGTCCGGTGGGAGTACGAGCCGAATACCTTCCCGATAGAATGGGATAAGGAAGGCAACGTCACACAAAGCTTCTCGCCGGATTTTTATCTAACCGATTTGGATTTGTATATCGAGCTTACGACGATGAGCCAAAAGCTTGTTACCAAGAAGAACCGGAAGGTAAGAAAGCTAAGGGAGCTTTACCCCGACATACAGATAAAGATCTTTTATCAAAAGGACTTTAAGAACCTTTTGTTGAAGTATGGATTACCTCGTTCGTAACGAAGTTGCTATTACTATTGCTGATGTTGACTGTTGAGTGATTCGTAGGTGCGTAGTGTTAAACGATGATATTGAAAAGGTACTGATCACCGAGGCAGAGATCAGATATAAGACCCACGAGTTAGGCAGGATTATCTCCGAGGAGTACTCCGGCAAGGATCTTGTGATGGTAAGCGTCCTAAGGGGCGGGGTTATTTTTGTGGCGGATCTGGTCCGTACGGTCTCGATCCCTGTCACCATCGATTTTATGGCGATTTCGAGCTACGGGCCGTCGACGGATACGTCGGGCGTGGTGCGGGTTATAAAAGACCTTGAAGAGAACATCGTCGGTAGGCATGTGTTGATCGTCGAGGACATTATAGATACCGGCCTTACATTAAGTTATTTGTTGCGAAGCCTTAAAGCGCGCGAACCGGCCAGCATCGATGTATGCGTGCTTCTCGACAAGTCGGCCCGTAGAATCGTGGACCTGCCGATAAGATACAAGGGGTTCGACGTCCCCGATGTTTTTGTGGTGGGATACGGGCTTGATTATAGGCAGAAATATCGTAACTTACCGTACGTCGGTATTCTGAAAAAATCGGTCTACGAGGAAGAGTGGGTGAGTCTATGATCCGGGCTCGATTTATCGAGGCCACATAGTGGATCTAAAGTTTTAGATTTTGGCTGCTGACAGGTCATTTTTGGTGGCTGATTGGTGGTTGCCGAACTAATTGCGCATCATTATGCCTTATGGTATGATTAGTCCGAACTTAGTACAGAGATTATTTTAGTGAGTGGGTACAGACCCACTCTTTTAATTATGAGGGTGCTGCTTTAATGAAGCGTGATCCTAAGGTCGAGAGGATTGAGCAGCTTATCGAGCCCGTTATTGAGCGTGAGAACCTCGAGTTGGTTGATGTGGAACTCATACGCGAAGCAATCGGGCTTGTTCTTCGTATTCTTGTGGATTCGAAAGAAGACGGCATAAGCCTGGACAGGCTTGCCAAGATAAGCCAGCCGATCGGGGCCATCCTGGAGGAATCCGGGATTATTACACAGAAGTATACGCTGGAAGTATCGTCCCCCGGCGTCGAGCGACCGTTAAAGAAGCCCGAGCATTTCAAGAAGTTTGTCGGTTCGAATATTTCGGTAAAAACCGAGAAGCCGATTGGAAAACGTAAGCAGTTTAAGGGACGGTTGCTTGAAGCGGGTGATAAAGGCTTCGTAATCGAAGTCGACGGCGAGAACTTCGAGATAGACTACGATAACGTGGCGAAAGCACGCCTTCAAGTCGAGCTTGAATTTTAGCTAATGTTTTAGCTTATGAAAGGGGCCATATAACGTGAACGGAGAGTTGATTGAAGCTCTAAAGCAACTTGAACGCGAAAAGCAAATAGATCCAAACACGGTGCTTGAGGCGCTCAGTTCTGCTCTAGCGGCAGCGTACAAGCGAAACTACGGCGCCGGCACAACCGATATTAGAGTGGATATCGATCCGAAAACTGGAAAGATCAGCGTGTTTTCTCAGGAGTGGATTGAGAAGGAAGGCGAAGAGCCCGAACTTGTTGAAGAAGAGATCACGCCGGAGAATTTCGGTAGAATAGCTGCCCAAACGGCAAAGCAGGTTATCCTGCAGCGTATCCGGGAAGCGGAGCGTGAGAAGATGTACCAGGAATATATCGACCGCGAGGGCGATATCGTCACGGGCATCGTAGAGCAGAGCGATCAGCGCTATACGCTGGTCAACCTCGGAAGAGTCGAGGCGTTGCTGCCCCCAACGGAGCAGGTTCCGACCGAGAGGTACGACCACGGTACGCGTTTGAAGACATATATCGTCGAGGTCAGGCGCACGACAAAAGAGCCTCAGATCATCGTATCGAGGACCCATCCAAGCCTGCTGAGGCGCTTGTTTGAGCTGGAAGTGCCGGAGATTTACGAGGGCTATGTCGAGATAAAATCCGTTGCCCGTGAGCCGGGCTACCGGTCAAAGATCGCTGTAGCGTCGAGGGACGCAAGCATCGACCCGGTCGGCGCGTGCGTAGGCCCAAAGGGTTCGCGCGTGCGTATGGTCGTGAGCGAGCTTCGTGGGGAAAAGATCGATGTCGTCGAGTGGAGCGAAGAGCCGGCTAAGTTCGTGGCAAACGCGCTCAGCCCGGCAAAGGTCAAAGAAGTGAAAATCAACGAGGCAGACCACACGGCTGCCGTAGTTGTGCCTGATAACCAGCTATCCCTTGCGATCGGTAAGGAAGGGCAAAATGCGCGACTTGCCGCAAAGCTCACCGGGTGGAGGATCGATATAAAGAGCGAGAGCCAGGCGAAAGATGATGCGGAAACAACCCATATCTTGGGGGTTCCCGTTGAAGATATGCCGATAACCGAGGCATCTGACCTCGAGCAAGGAACGTTAGAAGTCGGCGGCCATATGGAAGATAACGGTGCAGAGGATTGTACCTGCTTGGCGGTAAAATCATCCGGCGAACGCTGCTCAAATAAAGCACGGCCGGGAAGCAAGTATTGTGGGGTTCACAAGAAACTTGAAGGCGAGGAGTAGATGATCCTTGGCGCAAGCTAAGAAACTTCCGCAAAGAACCTGCACGGGATGCCGTGAGATCAAGCCCAAAAAGGCGTTGATCAGGATCGTTAGGACTCCCGAGAAGACTATTATCGTCGATCCTTCGGGAAAGGCAAACGGACGCGGGGCATATATCTGCCCAAGGAAAGAATGCCTTGAGGCGGCGATAAAAAGTAAACGACTGAGTAAAGCCCTGGAAGTAGAGATACGTCCAGAGGAACTTAAAAATTTAGAAGAAGAGCTGGAAGCTTTAATAAAAGACTCCGGCGAATAGATTAGGTGGTGATAGGATGAGAGTTTATGAGCTGGCAAAGCAAATGGGCATTTCCAGTGCAGAGCTTATGGACAAACTAAAAACGATAGGCATCGAGGTCAAAAGTCATGCCGCCTCTGTTGATCCGGAGGTGGTACGAAAACTTGATGATGCCGCGAAAGCCAGTTCGTCACCACGCGCAGCAGTACAGGATAAGGAAACAGTAGCCAAGAAAACGGCGACTACGAAACCGGCCAAGGACAGTACGAAAACCGCTGCCCCTGTGACGAGTAAGCCCGGGGCGAAAGCACAGGCAAAACCCGCTCAGGAAAAAGCTCCGGTTGCGGAACAAACCAAGGCGGCTCCTCAGGTAAAGGCTGCAGAAACACCAAAAGCGCCGCAAGCCGAGCGCCCGTCTCAGCCGGCACAACCAGCCAAGACCGGTATAAACGCGCAAGGTGGGGCGAACGTACAGGCTAGTGCAAGACCAAAGCCGGCCGCATCTCAGCCGCAGGGTGGAAGACCCCAGGTAGCGGTTGAGGAACCCAAGCGTGTAATCGAGGTGCCTCTTGCCGCAACGGTAAAAGAACTTGCGGGCATAGTCGGTAAAGAACCGAACGAGCTGATAAAAATGCTTCTCAAACTAGGCGAGCTGGTTACGATCAGCCAGTCATTGAGTTCGGAGGCGATAGAAGTTCTTGCGGATGAAATGAAGCTTACTGTTAAGTTCTACAATCCCGAAGAAGTGCATGTTGAAGAAGAGGTCGTTGAAGATACCGATAGCCTGGTACCACGACCACCGGTCGTTACGGTTATGGGTCACGTCGACCACGGTAAGACATCGCTGCTCGATGCGCTCAGGAAAACCGATGTGACCTCAGGTGAGGCCGGCGGTATAACACAGCATATCGGTGCCTACCAGGTTGTTCTCGGCGGGCGCAAGATCACGTTTATCGACACGCCGGGCCACGAGGCCTTTACGGCGATGCGAGCCCGGGGCGCGAACGTCACGGATATCGTCGTACTTGTCGTTGCGGCCGATGACGGCGTTATGCCGCAGACCGTTGAAGCGATAAACCACGCAAAAGCCGCAGGCGTTCCGATTGTAGTCGCGGTCAACAAGATAGACAAAGCCGATGCGGACCCCACGAGGGTGCGCCAGGAGCTTACAAAATACGAGCTGATTCCCGAGGAGTGGGGCGGAGAGACCATCTTTGTGGATGTATCCGCCAAGCAGCAAATCAACCTCGGAGACTTACTTGAGATGATTCTGCTGGTCGCCGATGTCCAGGAGCTAAAAGCGAATCCTAAGGCAACGGCACGCGGTATTACTATTGAGGCAAAGCTCGATCGTGGCCGGGGTCCGGTCGCTACTGTCCTTATAAATCGCGGTACGCTTCGCGTTGGTGATGCGGTAATCGCAGGCACGGCGTATGGTAAAGTGCGGGCGATGAATGATGACAAAGGCCATCCTGTTCGGGAGGCCACGCCGGCGCAACCGGTTGAAGTAATCGGCCTCTCGTCGCTTCCGCAAGGGGGCGAAGAACTCAAGGTCGTCGAAGACGAAAAAACGGCACGCCGTATTGCAGAAGAGCGGGCGCTCAAACGCCGCTTGATCGCGCAAGAGCAGCGCCGCAGAATTACCCTTGAAGACCTGTTCAGCAGGATTCAGGAGGGCGAGGTTAAGGATCTTAACCTGGTCATCAAGGCGGATACGCAAGGCTCGGTCGAGGCGTTAAAGGACGCGCTGTACAAACTCAACACAAGTGAAGTACAGATTCAGGTTATTCATACCGGTGTCGGCGGTATATCTGAAACAGATATAATGCTGGCCGCGGCATCCAATGCGATTGTCATCGGCTTTAACGTTAGGCCTGATGTCAACGCAACGGCGATGGCGACGAAGGAATCCGTCGATATACGGACCTACAGGATCATCTACAAAGCAGTTGAGGATATTACCAGCGCGTTGTCGGGTCTTCTGTCGCCGGCTATCGACGAAGTCGAAACTGGCCGGGCCGAAGTCAGGGCTCTGTTTAAAGTTCCGAAGCTCGGCGTGATAGCGGGCTGCTACGTCACAAACGGGGAAATCGACCGGAACGACCATGCACGATTGGTCAGAGAAGGTCAGGTAATATATGATGGCGGAATCGTATCGCTGAGAATGTTCAAAGACGATGTTAAAGCCGTCCGCGAAGGGTTCGAATGCGGTATTGGCCTTACAAACTTCCAGGACGTCAAAGAGGGCGATATCATCGAGACCTACAAGCTGGTCGAGAGAGAACGCCAATTAGGTGAATAAACATGGTAGTGGGGTTGCTCAGGATAGAGTTGTACCTGCCTGCGGCAAATTCTCTTAAAGACAAGAGACAGATCGTCAAGAGCATCATTGGTAAAGTCGCGAGCAAGTATAACGTTTCTATCTCAGAAGTCGGCAACCATGAGCTCTGGCAGCGGGTGACCATCGGGGTCGCCCATGTATCGGAGAAGGGCGAGCAAACCAAAAAAGTGCTCGACCATATCGACAGGTATATTGAGAACCTGGATAAAGCTATCGTGAGCGAGAGACAGCTGTCGATGTTCTCGCCGGAATAACTAAAGCAACGCAGGGTCAGACCATATTTTTGGACTGGCCCTGTTTTAATCGTATAGATTGACCGGGAGGTGTGCTGTGGGAACAGCGAGAACGCACAGAGTGGGCGAGCTTATAAAAGAAGAAATCAGCGGAATAATGCAAAAAGAAATAAAGGACCCGAGGATCGGTTTTGTTACAATAACAGGGGTTGATGTTACACCGGACCTCAGGTTCGCGCATGTTTTTATAAGCGTCCTGGGCAATAAGAAGCAAAAAGAAAGCACGTTAAAGGGCCTGCAAAGCTCTAGCGGGTTCCTGCGTAAGGAGCTTTCTAAGCGCATACGGTTAAAATATTTTCCAGAGCTGAAGTTTGAATTCGACCCCTCTATCGAAGCGGGGATGAAAATAGACAAGATCATAAGAAAATTACATAAACGAGAAGAGAAGCGAGTCGAAAAACAAAATGAAGAACGAGAACAATAATTTCAAAGAAATCGCAGTTAAACTAAAAGAGGCCAACTCGGTCGCAATTACGATACACGTCTCGCCCGATGGGGATGCCCTCGGAAGCCTCCTGGCCATGACCCTTTATCTAAAGCGTCTGGGAAAGGCTGTATGCGCCACATGGGGCGAAGAGATTAAGATCCCGGCCCATTATGCCTGGCTTCCGGGGATCGATGCTATACGGGCGTTTGATTCGTGCATCGAGGCCGATGTCCTGCTAACGCTCGACTGCGCAAATGAACACCGGCTTGGGCTCATGGAGGAGAAGCTCCCGGCGTTCAAAACGGTCATCAATATCGATCACCACATCGATAATTCCCGGTTCGGCACGATCAACTTGCTGGATTTCAACGCCGCCGCGGCATGCGAGATCGTTTATGACCTGCTGCACGTCATGGAAGCCGATATTACCCCCGATATCGCAACGTTGCTCTATGTGGGAATAGTCACGGATACTGGAAGGTTCCAATATCAAAACACGACCGCAAAGACCCTGCGGGTGGCGGCCGACCTGGTTGACCACGGGGTATATCCAAACGCGATATTCGAAAAGATATACGAGAACACCTCGTTCGCTTCATTGAAAATGCTTGCCCGAATTCTCGAGAGAGCGGAATACGTCAAGGAAAGCGGGTTTATTTACTCATACGTATTGGATAGCGACCTGAAAGAGCTGGGCATTACAATGTCCGATACGGAGAACTATATCGATTACATAAGAACAGCTAAAGAAGCAGGTGTCGTAGCCATATTTAAAGAAACGCCTGATGGCAAGCTTAAGGTAAGCCTGAGGTCCAAAGGTATCATCGATGTAGGCTCTATTACGCGGGAGGCGGGCGGAGGAGGACATCGAAACGCCGCCGGGGCCACCCTTGATATGGCCATCCCGGAAGCGGTAAAGTGGATATCTTCACGAGTGCTCGCCCAAAAAGCGGCATCGGCTACACGATAGTGGTACTATGGACGGCGTTTTAGTCATCGATAAGCCCTCCGGGCGGACATCCCACGACATTGTCGATATCATTCGCAAAGCAACCGGCATGAAAAAGGTCGGGCATACCGGCACACTCGATCCCATGGCGACCGGGGTTTTGGTGCTGCTTCTCGGCCGCGCCACCCGCATCGGCAGATTCCTTGAGCTTGAGCCCAAGGAATACATCGCGGGGGCCGTGTTCGGTATCGTTACCGATACGCAGGACATAACAGGCACCGTGCTGCAAGAATCAAATACACCGGTCACAATCGACGCGCTCAGGGCGGTCATGCCCGATTTTACCGGTACTATCTCTCAAGTCCCCCCAATGGTATCCGCAATAAAAATCGGTGGGAAGACCCTGTATAAGCTTGCGCGCCAGGGCAAAGAGATTGAGCGACCCGAGCGAAACATTACTATTTTTGAACTGGAGCTTCTTGATTTCTCCATACGTGACGGAAGGGCTCATGCCGTATTTCGCGTGCTCTGTTCCGGCGGTACTTACGTGCGAACGCTCGTCCATGATATAGGGACACGCCTTGGCGCCGGGGCTACGCTCGAGAACCTTCGCCGTACCCGTGTCGGCGTCTACACCCTGTCACAAGCAGTGACCGTCGACGAGGCGAACCGTGAGACCATCGAAACCCGGCTCATAAGCATGGACAGCGCGCTGGCGCATTTGCCTCAGGTTATTGTACAAAACAGCGTGATAGGATTACTATTAAACGGTCAGAAAATCGATGCGCAAGGCATGAACGTGCATCCTGAATCGGTCGTCGAAGGCGAATTCGTGCGAATTAAAAGTGAGAACGGTGTTTTACTTGCCCTGGGCAAGGTAACCGACGAGATCAAGTTCGAGGTAAAGCCGGAGATAGTAGTAGGATCCGGGGATTAATGAATACATGTATAGATAATCGGTGAATGGCGGGGTTAAATAAGTAACGTGGAAATCATAAGAGGAATAGAGAACATTCAAAACATACAGGGGCCGTCGGCGGTCACCATCGGGGTTTTTGACGGCATACACATCGGGCATCAGACGATAATCAAGATGGCTGTCGACTTCGCGCAAATCATCCAAGGAGTGAGCGTTGTGATTACGTTCGAGCCGCATCCATTGGCGGTCGTTCACCCCGAGAACCAGCCGCCCCTTCTGACTGCGACCGATCTTAAAGCAGAATATATCCGAGAACTCGGTGCAGATTACCTTCTTATCATCCCGTTCAACTTGGCCTTCGCGAACATGGCGGCCGAAGATTTTATCGACAACGTCCTTCTCGATAAACTGCACGCCCAGTATGTGGTAGTCGGCGAGGATTTCTCATTCGGCAGAGGCCGGCGCGGCAACGTGGCGTTCCTGGATTCATACGGCGGGCCCAAAGGTCTTAAGGCCATAGGCGTTCCTCATATAAAAACCGATGACATCGTTATCAGCAGCACCGAGGTCAGAGAGCGCCTGAAAAGGGGAGATATCCTTGGCGCACGCGAACTAACCGGGCGCTACCCCAGGTTCAGGGGAAAGGTGGTCCACGGCTTCGGGCGCGGAGGATCGGTCATCGGTGTCCCGACAGCAAACATCGAGACGCTCTACGGGGAGTTGCTTCCAAGCGCCGGCGTATATGTGGGGTATGCCTGGGTGGAGGATCATCGGGAGCCTTGTGTCATCGATGTCGGATGGTCGCCGACATTTGGCGATTTACTCAAACCCGAGATACATGTCCATATCCTAGGTTTTAAAAAAGACATTTACGGTAAGAGAATTGATATTGAACTTATCGACAGATTGAGGGATGAAAAGACCTTCAACAACATAGATGAATTGAAGCAACAAATACAACAGGATATACAAAAAGCGAAGGAAGCGCTTGCGTCTGCATCAAAGTAACGCATTTACGCAGTTTACGAGGTGCAAGACTTTGTGATAAGATGCGAATAGACTTTTAGAACCGCTAACTAAGTTGCTCGACTCACCAACGACTACTTGGTTTGCGGGGTTTACAATAAGGAGGTGACACCATGGCTTTGGAAAAAGACGCCAAATCCGTAATCATTGATGAGTATAAGACTCACGACGGCGACACCGGCTCGCCGGAGGTTCAGGTCGCAATCCTCACCACGAGAATCAGCGACCTCACTGAGCACCTCAAAATACACAAGAAGGATCACCACTCCCGCCGTGGTCTTTTGCAGATGGTCGGCCAGCGTAGAAGATTGCTCAATTACCTGAAGAATAAAGACATAGAGAGATACAGAACGCTAATCTCCAGATTAGGCCTCAGGGCTTAAATACGGGAAATCAAATGGGCAGCCCCACGGGTTGCCCTAAATTCTATACGGAGAAACATTAGGAGGTTCTCAACCATATGGAGCCTAACGCACAAAACGGTGTGCAAGTCAGAGAAGTAGTTTCACAAGAGTTTGAAATCGGCGGAAAGACGATAACGTTTCAATCCGGACTTTTCGCCAGACAGGCCGATGGGGCCGTCACAGTACAGATGGGCGAGACGATGGTCCTTGTGACAGCGGTCGTAGCAGAGGAGCCGAGTGAGGGACGGGATTTTCTCCCGCTGACTGTCGATGTGGAAGAAAAGATGTACGCGGCCGGGAAGATTCCCGGTGGTTTTATCAAAAGGGAAACCAGGCCGAGTGAGAAGGCTACGCTTACGGCGCGCCTGATCGACAGGCCGCTAAGGCCGTCGTTTCCCAAGGGATTCTACAACGATATACAGGTTATAGCGACCGTACTCTCGGTCGATTTCGTAAACCAGCCGGATATCCTGGCGCTTAATGGGGCGTCTTTGGCGCTCGTGCTGGCTAACGCGCCCTTTAACGGGCCGGTCGCCGGTGTCAGAATCGGCAGGGTCGACGGGCGCTTCGTGCTCAACCCGACCTTCGAGGAGCTGGCGGAAAGCAACCTCGATATGGTGGTCGCCGGCAACCGCAACGCCATTCTAATGGTCGAGGCGGGCGCAAAGGAGGTCACCGAAGAGGATACCGTACAGGCACTCGCGGAAGCCCATAAAGCGATCATCGCGCTGTGCGATTTCCAGGAGCGCTTCAAGGAAGCATATGCAAAGGTGATCCCGGCCTCTGAGAAAGAGATCAAAATGCCGGTTGCCGACATGACCTACGAGCAGATCGAGGAAAGGATCCGCGAGTTCGCAACAGGAAAACTTAAAGAAGCTCTTAAAAACCCCGATAAGCTTGCGCGTGAGCGCCAGGAGGACATAATCGAGGATGAGACGATAGAAGAACTCGAGTCGCTTATCGAGGGCAAAGAACAATACGTCTCGAAGATCCTGGCAAAAATACGTAAAGAAGAGATGCGTAGGATGATTCTCGATGAGGGGATTAGGGCGGATGGTCGTACGACGACCGAAATCAGGCCTATCCTCATCAAAGTCGGGCTTCTCCCCAGGCCGCACGGCTCGGGTCTCTTTACACGGGGTCAGACACAGGCACTGTCGGTCGTCACACTCGGAACCGTAAGAGAAGAGCAGATGATCGATGGCCTTGGTATCGAAGAGTCCAAACGATACATGCACCACTATAACTTCCCACCATTCTCAACAGGTGAGATAGGGTTTATGCGCGGCCCGAAGCGGCGCGAGATCGGGCACGGCGCGCTTGCAGAGCGGGCCCTCTTCCCGGTCATCCCAAAGGAAGACGAGTTCCCTTATACGATACGAATCGTGTCCGAAGTTCTTGAATCCAATGGTTCGTCATCGATGGCCAGCGTCTGCGGAAGCACGCTTTCGCTCATGGATGCGGGCGTTCCGATAAAAGCCCCTGTCGCAGGCATTGCGATGGGACTCATCAAAGAGGGCGACCGGATCGCCATCCTGACCGATATCCTCGGCATGGAGGATGCGCTCGGCGATATGGACTTTAAAGTCACAGGTACGGCAAAAGGTATAACAGCCCTGCAGATGGATATGAAGGTCGAGGGTGTCGGAAGCGATGTCCTTGGCAAAGCCCTCGCACAGGCACGCGATGCACGGCTTTATATCTTGGATAGGATCGCAGAGGTCATACCGGCGCCGAGAAGCGAGCTTTCCAAGTACGCCCCGCGTATCATAACGGTTAAGATACCATCGGATAAAATCGGCGATCTTATTGGTCCTAAAGGTAAGAATATCAGGGGCATCATCGAAGAGGTCGGCGCTAACTTCGTTACCATCGATATCGAAGAGGATGGTACGGTCTTTATAGCCTCGACCGATGGCCCGGCCGGCGACCGTGCGCGTGAGCTGGTCGAGATGTTTACCAAGGAGCCCAAAGTCGGCGAGCGATTCATGGGCACCGTTACTAAAACAACCGGCTTTGGAGCCTTTGTAGAGATACTACCCGGCAAAGAAGGCCTGGTTCACATCTCGCGGCTGACAAAAGGTCGCGTCCCAACCGTTGAATCCGTCGTTAACGTCGGCGACAAGATAGAGGTTGAGGTTATCGATACCGACAAGCAGGGTAAGATAAGCCTGCAGGCCTTAAACCTTGAAATCAAAGGAAGTCAGAATGAGTAACGACCAGTTTTTCCAGAGAACAGCATTACCATCGGGAATAACAGTTATAACTGAGCGCATGACACAAGTGCGCTCAGTCGCTATCGGCTTCTGGGTCGGCGTCGGCTCGCGGGATGAAACCGAGCCGATCAATGGAATGTCTCATTTCATCGAACACCTGCTGTTTAAAGGAACAACAACCAGGACGGCCAGGGAGATCTCCGAGGCGTTCGATACGCTTGGAGGAGAGCTTAATGCGTTTACCGCCAAGGAATACACGTGCTATTACTCACGTCTCCTTGACGAACATGTTGCCGAGGGAGCCGAGATACTGGCCGATATGATCCAGAACCCGAAGATCGCCGAAGAGGATATCAACGCGGAGCGAAACGTAATCCTTGAGGAGATCAACCTTCACGAGGATAGCCCGGACGAGCGTATCCACGACCTGTTCGCGACATCATTGTGGACAGAGCATCCGCTGGGCAAACCCATACTCGGGCACCTGGAAACGATTAAGAATGTCTCCAGGGATGATATCCTCGGTTTTTATCGTCAGGAATACGTACCGGGCAACCTGATCGTGGCCGCCGCCGGAAACATCGATCATAACAAGATGGTCGAACTTGCACAGCAGCATTTCAATCTTGCACCCGGCGAGAAGCCGGCGCGTAAGGAATTTACACCGAGGGTCGAGAAAAAGATCGATGTCTTTACCAAACAGACCGAGCAAGCGCATATCGTTTTGGGTGCGGAGGCTATCCACGCAAAAGACGAGCGCCGGTTTACGCTCTCGATTCTCGATAACATCCTTGGCGGCGGTATGAGTTCACGTCTCTTCCAGGAAATCCGGGAGAAGCGGGGCTTGGCCTATTCGACGTACTCTTACCATTCGCTCTATCAAGATGCGGGCTTTGTCGCGACGTACGCCGGCACCGCGCCAGAAAAGACCGAATCGGTTGTAAAGCTTATCCAGGAGCAATTGCAGGATATCTTGAATGGCGGTATTACCGCTCAGGAATTATATCGTTCGAAAGAGCACTTAAAAGGTCAACTCGTTCTCGGACTCGAGAGCACGGGCCGCAGGATGACGCGCCTCGGCAAACTCCAAATAACCGGCGGGGAGATTCTCTCGCTGGATGAGCTGGTCGAGCGCATCGAAGCGGTAACTAAAGACGGCGTGACGCAGCTTGCGCAGCTGCTCTTCAACCCCGAAAAAACGGTCCTGACAATCATCGGCCCATTCGAACTTGAAAGCCTGGCACATCTAGTGGCTTAAGGAGCCAGGGGAATTGCGAATGTCGAATTACGAATTACGAATTACGAATTAGTGAAGGTCTAGGAAGTGGGTTTTAGTAGGCAATAAGCAGTGCGTGGGTCGAGAGAAGACTATTGCTAGGTGTCATTCTGAGGGAACGATAGTGACTGAAGAATCTCGGGTGCAGTACTGTGATTGTAACTTGTCAGCGTCTAGGCGTAGCTAAACTACTGTAAGAAGAAGGTTTTATTCGTAATTCGACATTCGCAATTCGTAATTCCCCTGGCTCCTTTCTTTCATTCTCGACCCAAATTCACCCCTTGACTACCAACCATGCTTACGCTTAACTAGTTACTAAGTACTACCCTATAAAACGCATTATTTAATAGTAATGTTGGTTTTAAAATTCGGCATTTGGGAAACATAAATGAGGAATTTTAACAAGCGCAAGGGGGGGTAAGTAAGTTGAAAGCAGAGTCATTAAACTCAGACCTTCGCGACCTCATAGAGTTTCAGGCTAATGCAGTCTCATCGCATTACGACTTACCGCCAAAGTTCTTCGCCGGGTTCCTGGGGCCGCGGATGGCATACTCGTGTGGATACTTCACAGATGAAGATAATACCCTTGAAGAGGCTGAGGAAAACAAACTCCTGTTGACGGCCAGAAAGCTTGATATCAAGGAGGAAGACACGATTCTTGATATCGGTTGCGGCTGGGGAAGTTTCGTGTTTTACGCGGCTGAAAATTTCGGCTGCCGGGCCGTAGGTATTACGCTCTCAAAAGAACAGGCGGCGTTCGTTAACGGCGTTGCTGAGGCCCGCGGACTTAAGGATAAGGTACGGGCCGATGTCATCCACGTGTACGACATGGACTTCCAACGCGAGTCCTTCGACAAGATCGTCACGATAGGTGCAATCGAGCACATGGACGACCTTCACCGGGTATTCAGCGGAAGCGCACCTTTTTTAAAAGAAGATGGGCTGATGCTGGTCCACGGGATGACCAAGCCATGGAGTGATAGGGAAGAAGAGCTGCAAGGCATCACCTCCGAAGTCGGCGAGATGGTAAAAGAGCATTTCGGCGTGGGCTACTGGAAAAGCCTATGGGAAGTCATGGAGGCGCTTGAGAAAAGCGGCTTTGAGATCCTCGACCATGAAAACATCACCCGCCACTACCAGCTAACAGTCGAGCGCTGGCTTGAAAGGCTGCAGGAAAACGAGGCTATGCTTATAGAAACCATCGTACCAGAAGAAATATATCGCGAGTTCATGGTATTCATGGCCGGCTATATCGTCGGGTTTGAGACCAGCCACACGCTTTGCAACCAAATCCTCTGCCGCAAGATCAGTCCCGGGGATCTACGTCCAGCCCTGCCCTTAACCAGAGAAACCATCAGTCTCCACTCCAGAAAGGGGTGCCTATGCAAGAACGACTAACCACCGGCCATATCTTTGATCATATGGTCCCGAAGATTTTAGCCGAGCAGCCGGATATCGGACGCCGCGTCAATGCGGTTTTGGGCATCGAGCTAACAGGCGAAGGCGGCGGCTACTGGACGCTTGACCTAACCGGTACGCCCGCGATAGAGAGGGGCAGGACAAAGGAGCCTAAGTGCACGCTTTACGCGCATGTTGACGATTTTTATGACCTGCTAACAAACGGCAGCGTGCGCGCAGCCCTTGATGCCTTCAAGAAAAAGCGCATACAGGCCAGCGGACATCTGCCGACTATACTAAAACTCGAGGTACTCCTCAGATCACTGAGCAAACAAAACGAAACAGCCGTATAAAAAAGAAGAGCACCGGGGTCCGGTGCTCTTCCGTGTATATCTCGTCAGGATTTCTGAATAATCCTCATTCGGTTTTTGTTAAGCCGCCATCCTCGTACGCTCCGCCTCAGCTCTCTTCATTGCCTCGGCCCTGCTTAACCTGTTAGAACCAAGCCAACCGCCGAGGAATGCCGTCGCAAGGCTCAAAAGCGAACCCAGCAGGAAGTATCCTGCCGATGACGCTAAAGTATCTGCTGCTGCTCGAATATCGGTCGGGGTTATAGTTGCACCGCTCGGGAGGACACCCCGCAATGCGGCCACAGCGTTACCGACAAAGCCAAGTAAGCCTGATACGCCGAGCACGCCAAACAGAATACCACCAACCAGGGCAAATGCCCAAACGACGAGGCCATGCCATAGGCCATCGCTTGCGAGCTGTACATCTGCAACTCTCGATGCAACGTAGCCGCCGATGAAGGTTGCAATCAATATGCTAATCGCTGCCCATATGCCAACGCCTGCGCTGATGCTACGCAGATCCGCAGCACTTGTAATCGTTGGAGTTCCAAAACCGATGACAACGCCAATCGCGCTGAGCACAAACTCCGAGGCAATCGCGACTAACACACCGGCAAATATGCTTCCCCAGCTCAAACGACTATACCAAGCCGGCACATAACCACCGCGCGTCATCGGTGTTACATTTGCCATCATGCGCTCGCTCTCCGGTACAGCCCGGGCTTCTTGTCTGCGTTCTTCCATTATTTTTCGCCTCCTTACATTTACAGGTTCATTTGTTTTTTTACCCACATATTCGCAACTGTGACATGTTTAACGCAATTGAACTAATCCATTTTCGATGCCAGGCATGGCGCATAATGGCTGGTAATGAGCGCATTGCTATGAAGCAATGCGTTATGTGGTGTGGGAAGCACCAATATGCATATAACCGGCGAGTTTGGCCAACGGGTCGATGTGCTCAATTTTTGCGGCGACTTTCGATGTCCCGTTAAGGGATGTCCCAACGGGCATCTCTAGATACTTTCAGCGCGGCCTTCTATGGCTTAATGGCATTCAGACTGGTAAAATAGGGAGAACCTGCTTGCGGATTCCTGGTGCTTACACACTGTCGAGAGAGTGTAAAAACCATGCATTGTAAAAACCGTGTATAATAGTGTTAAAGACTTTGTGAAAATTGTCGGAGGTAGTTGATGATAAAAGTTATTGTAACGGGCGCAGTAGGAAAGATGGGCCGGGAGCTATGCAAGGCCGTCCTGGACGACCCCGATACCGAACTATATGGAGCTGTTGATGTCGATAATATAGGCACAGACATTGGAGATCTGCTGGGGAGAGCGCCAATTGGAATAACTATCGACAGTCTGGAAAACATCCTGGCCAATAATGAAGCCGATGTACTGGTAGATTTTACGCATGCCGGTGCTGTTATGAATAACGTTCGCGCCGCAGCGAAAAGTGGCCTTCACCTGGTCGTCGGAACAACCGGGTTATCTGAGGACGACAGGGCTGAGATTAAGAATCTCTGCGCCGAGAACAACGTCCACGCGATTCTCGCGGTCAACTTTGCCATAGGCGCCGTCTTGATGCTCAAGTTCGCCGAGATGGCAGCCCGCTATATGAACCGCGCCGAGATCATCGAGCTTCATCACGATCAGAAAAGGGATGCACCGTCAGGAACAGCGATGCAAACCGCAAAACTCATTTCGTCGAAGATCAAGGCGCCCAGGGTGAAATCAAACGAGATCATCGAGGGTGCGCTTGGCGCGGAATATGAGAATGTGCATATCCACAGCGTGAGACTACCCGGATTTGTGGCCCATCAGGAAGTGATTTTCGGAGGGGTAGGGCAGGTCCTTACCATCAGGCACGACTCGATAGACCGCACGTCGTTTATGCCCGGCGTGCTGATGGCGATAAAGGCCGTCCAGGAATATCCCGGTGTCACAGTCGGTCTCGACAAAATTATGGATTTATAAGATCAACAAGTCTTTCATGTTTTTTCAGTGTATGATCATTAGTTAGGAGTGATTTCTGCCGCATGGCGAAAAATAACAACAAAGCCAAGCTTCGCTTAATCCCGCTAGGTGGATTGGGCGAGGTTGGCAAGAATATGTTCGTAATCGAGTACGGTGATGACATAATCGTCATCGACTCCGGCCTTATGTTTCCGGAAGACGAGATGCTCGGCATCGATTTAGTATTGCCGGATTTTACGTATTTAAAGAAGAACAAGGATAGAGTAAGGGCTATTGTTTTAACCCACGGCCACGAGGACCATATCGGGGCGCTGCCGTATGTTCTTAAGGAGATCGATACCAAGGTCTACGGCACCCGGCTCACGCTGGGCCTTGTAAAAGTAAAGCTTGAAGAGTACCACCTTCTCGGGTCTTCAAAGCTCATTGAAATCCACCCGAACAACCCGGTTAACATCGGTTGTTTTAGGCTGGAGTTTTTCAGGATGAGCCACTCGATCCCCGATGGCGTGGGTATCGCGATTCACACGCCGGTCGGCCTTGTCTTGCATTCTGGGGATTTTAAACTCGATCAGACACCGATAGATGGCAATATCATCGAGTTCGATAAACTCTCCACGTTTCGGGAAAAGGGTGTTCTTGCGCTTCTCTCGGACAGCACGAATGCTGAGGCCACGGGTTTCACGCCATCCGAGCGGGTTGTCGGCGACGGCCTGCGTAGAATTTTTGATAGCGCACAGGGCAGGATCGTGGTTGCGAGCTTTGCCTCGCACATCCACCGCATCCAGCAGGTGATAGATACCGCGCATAAATACGGGCGCAAGGTCGCCGTAACGGGTCGCAGTATGGCTAATAACGTTGAGATAGCCGAGCAGCTCGGCTATCTCAAAATACCAAAAAAGATCATCATCCATCCGGCGGAGATGAAACGCCACTCACCGAAGCAGATTTGTGTGCTTTCGACGGGAAGCCAGGGCGAGCCGCTCTCTGCGCTTGCCAGGATGGCTAACCACGAGCACAAGTGGGTCGAGATCGAAGAAGGCGACACCGTGATAATCTCGGCGAGCGCCGTCCCCGGAAACGAGAAATCTATATTCCAGACAATCGATCGGCTCTTTAGATGCGGCGCCGATGTTCATTACGAATCCACGTCTGGAGTTCACGTGTCGGGCCACGGGGCGCAAGAGGAGCTTAAGCTTTTAATAAATCTGGTCAAACCCACATATTTTGTACCGATACATGGCGAATACCGGCACCTTAAGCACCATGCGGCGCTCGCGCTTGAGCTTGGGATACCCAGAGACCACATCTTCATCGCAAGCAACGGCGATGTCATCGAGTTAGATGGTAACGGCTCGGCGAAGATGAAAGAGCGCGTGACCGCGGGAGCAGTCCTGGTCGACGGGCTCGGCGTGGGAGATATCGGCGATGTCGTCCTGCGCGACCGCCAGCAACTTGCAAGCGACGGTATTCTAATAGTAGTCGTGACCATAAATAAGCAAACCGGGGCTATCGTAGCCGGTCCGGATCTCGTAACGCGTGGTTTTGTCTACGTGAAGGAGGCCGGGGAGTTGCTGGACGAGGCGCGTGATAGAGTCGTCGCGACCCTCGAAAGAACGGCCGCCGATGCCATCACCGATTGGGCCGTTCTAAAAGCCGACGTCAGAAGGTCACTGAGCTCTTACATATACGATAAGATAAAACGCCGCCCAATGATCATGCCGATCATCGTCGAAGTATAAGAGCAGCGATTAGCGATTAGCGATTAAAGCAAAGCATTTACCAATCGCTAATCGCCATTCGCCATTCGCTAAATTGAAATGGGGTAGTAATGAATGTAATCCAGGCAGCGATTCTAGGGGTCATTCAGGGGCTGACTGAGTTCCTTCCTATAAGCAGCTCCGCGCATCTTGTGTTATTTCCGCTCTACATGGGCTGGCACGTTAATCCGGAAGCCAACGTGACGTATGATGTAATAGTTCACTTCGGCACACTTATGGCCGTGCTGGCTTTCTTCTATAAAGACGTGAGCAAGCTGGCAGGCGCATTCGTCAAAAGCTTGACCGAGCGGAAAATAGGAGATGACCCTTACCGGCGCATGGCCTGGTTTTTGATCATCGGGACGATTCCAACCGGCATCGTCTACGTCCTCATTAAAAAACTGCTCGAAGATACCCTAAAAACACCTTCCTATGTCGGGATATTTCTGTTAATAACAGGAGTTTTGTTGGTCGCCAGCGAAAGAATAGGCAGAAGGGCCGAGAGCGCCAACAGTCTCAAGACAATCGATGTCGTTTTCATCGGTTTCGTCCAGGGTTTGGCTATACTTCCGGGTATCTCAAGATCGGGCAGCACAATAGCGGCGGGCCTCTTCAGGGGCCTCACCAGGGAGGAAGCCGCACGCTTTTCGTTCTTACTCTCGATTCCGGTCATTATCGCGGCCGCGCTCGAGAAGATCACAGAGGTCGCGTCGGCTGGCGTCAATGGCGGTGAGATCGCCATTTTAGCCGCCGGATTTGTGACCGCTGCAGTTACCGGCTACTTTGCAATTAAGTACTTTTTAGATTATCTTAAGA
>NZ_JBTSLF010000030.1:0-20267 GCF_054640775.1 Candidatus Aquicultor sp.
TCGCAAATCTGTAGTACGTATTTGCGAAGAACCAACATGGCAGCATCAAACTCCGGGAGTGGTTTATCGAATGATGAAAAAGAAAACTCATCAATCGCATCATCTTTTTTCAGCTTCTGATATTCCAGTGTAACTTTATCCGTTTTCTTGTCTTTCTTAATTTTTAGAAATTGCATAATCTCTCCTTGTTATAAAACTTTCCGGCAATGACTAATAAAGAGTGCTAAGTTCTTTTATATCTCATTGCCGGGTCCTTGTCGGGTTAATCATCTTTTTTTAATACTTCCTACCAAAACCATCTTTTGAATATCTCTCCTCCTATATAACATCCAAAAGCAAATACAAGACAAATAATTCCTATGAGCATCCAGCCATAAGCTTCTCCGCTCATTCTTCAACCGTTGCGGTTTCTGCAGCTTTTTGTTTTATAATATCAATTTTTGAAAGGATAGATTTTGTAACCTCATAGCCGGTTATCCGTGCATACTCAGCAACCTCATCCTCAAGCGTCTTAGCGTCCATTATGATCTCGCTGCGGCTCTCTCGCTGTGTGGGTACCACCTCGGGATCAAATCTTACTTCTTTATCTGCGCCTAACTGCTTTGTAAGCTCTTCAATCTTTTCATCTGTCAACAAATTGGTTTCATCTTCGGTTATTTTACATCTTACTCTAACCTCGGCGTTCTCCGGGATCTCTGTATCGTAAACAAGTTTTCCGT
Organism: Candidatus Aquicultor sp.; assembly: GCF_054640775.1. Lineage (NCBI taxonomy): Bacteria > Bacillati > Actinomycetota > Candidatus Aquicultoria > Candidatus Aquicultorales > Candidatus Aquicultoraceae > Candidatus Aquicultor > Candidatus Aquicultor sp. The sequence goes on from NZ_JBTSLF010000030.1 coordinate 720, forward strand.
TTTTGAATTCTGCTTTTACCTCAATCATCGGTCGCGTACCTTTTAAAAGCACTCTCTCAATTTCCATTTGTCCGTCTTCAAACTTCACAACTTGGAAGCTCTTCTGCTCGGTTTCTCCCCAATTTCTGTTCCCAGTGTTGCCGCTGTAAATCATGTTCCATAAAATCTCTTGCCACATGTGTACATGAGATAACGCATAATAGTTGCAAGCTGCTTTTAATAAACTTTGTGGTGAGATAATTAAATCTTGCTGCCCCAAAGTCTGTCCGTTTGATAATCGCGCACCTTGCACGTTCCCGTGAAAGCCCATAACCTTTGCACAACTGAACTTATTATTTACCATTCCTAGTGCTATCATTAGGTTATCAAACACCTCTCCAAAGTTCTGATTGTTCACATCAATGCTTTGATCTGTTATAAATGCTTGCTTAGTTGGATATGGAACCATATTAATTATTATTTCCGGCTGTAAACTCTCCTGAGCAATCTTCTGATAATCGCTTCTAAGAAGATCCAAGTAAGTTGTTTCTTCTTTCTCTTTGAAAAATCCTAAAATAACCGGTTGTTCGTATGCAAGTATGTTTGGTTCAAGTTTGTGAAGAAGTGAAATACTTCCTGTAGGATCGTGAAATTCATTACCCTTTACGATAACAACATATTTTACAAAACGAGCCATCTTGCGTAAATATTCAAACACAAGGTCAACACCACCATTGCCCTTGAACATCAATAGCTTTTCGTACATATCGCCGCTATGTACAAGATAATCTGTTGGGTTCTTCGATAAGTAATCAACCATTTGGTCTAATGAATGTCTTAACTTATTTTGGTTTTTGGTTTCGCTACATGAATGCCAATCACCGGTTGCAAGTATTTTTATTTTGTTATCCATATTAACCTCTAAATTTTTGTGAACTTAAAACTGCCATGCACTTGCGATATATTCTAACGTGGGGGGCCGTTAAAATACGAGGCCGCTTGTGCATGGCTTTATCTCCTCTAATGTGAATGTGAACGAAATTCAATTAATCCTCTTAAAAAACCTCCCCAAACCGAAACCGCCGCAATCATAAATAGAATAAAATCAGTCTTATTCACGATGGTCACTCTCCTCAAATTTTTTTTCTGTATATTTTATTGTTGGAGTCTTTTCGTATTTAAGGGTGCATCCTTTATTTGGACACTTTTTACCATATGGAAAGTTGCGACACATTCTTGGTCGGTGATCATATATCTTGCAGTTTCTAGTTGTTACATCAAAATTCCGACAAGTATATAATCTTGGATTCTTCGGCGTATAGTCGTTCATTATGCTTTTTACCATCAATATAATTTGTTGCGCTTCTTTCCAATCAATATCCACTGTAGCATTACCAATTTTCCCTTTCCCCCTCCCTTCATAAATTCTACGCAACTCCGAAGGTGTGTATGGTAGCGTGAATTTTTCGCAACAATGTCCCGTACATCTGCTAATTTCAATTGGCATAATCATCTCAGCTAAATACTTTATCTTCAATTATTGCATCCGGCAAATTGAGAAGATCCTCAATGAACTTTACGTGCTGTACTGCCGTGTACTTATCAATCGGATTCTTTCCCGTCCAACTTTTTCCTTTCTGTTTTAGCAGATCTTCAATTTTCTTAACCCGCACATTCTCCGGCTGGTCTTGATATTCTTTCGCCGTTATCTTATTAAGCTCTTGCGGTGTTGGTTCTGAAACTTGTGCGGCGGATTTGGTTTCAACTGATTGTTGTGAGGATGTTTGTTCTTGTGACTGCTCAATCCCGCTTCCGCTAGATGGTATCTCTTTTTCTGCCGGTAAAGATTTCCCCTCCTTTAGTTCTTCTGGAAGTGGCTCGATCACTTCCGCTGCTTTTAACTGGAGATTTTCATTCGCCGCAAGATGGTCTTCAAGCATTTTGTTCTGATGACCGTAAATCATTTCAGAAATACCAAGTTCTTTCGCCAACAACATCTTTTCAACATCTGGGTATTTTTCTAAAAGTTTCGAAAGATCTTTGATTACGCATGGCACTAAGAAAGGTTTCTTTAGTTCATCGATTGTGAATGTTCCCTTCATTTTTGGAAGCGCGTCTTTTATCGCCCGGCCAAGCGCGTTACTCATCGCCAACTTTGCACCATCTCCACGCTGTTTTTCAAGAAACTCTTCGTTTAATGATCCATCATCTTTTTTAAGCTTTTCAACTTGTGCCATATATGAATACTCGCCGATCTGCATTCCGCTCTTCATGCTGCCGTCAATACTTATCATCTCCCAATCAAGTTGAAACTTCACATATATTGTTCTCCCTTTATCATCGTACTGATGGTCGATCTCTGTCTGGCGAGTAATTTTCACACCCGCTGCTTGGGCAATCTCTTTCAGCTTTCTAAGGTGAAGAGCGTAACGTTTAGTTTTCTTATCAACAAGAAAAATATCTCCGTTGCTCTTCTGATCGTATTCCTTATTCTGGTATGTATATTTTTCAAAAAGAGTGTTTACGGTGATAAGTGTAAAGCCAAGCACAAGTTCCGGCCGTGCACCGAAAGTCATACTGCTCGGGACTAGGTTATTCGTTTTCTGGTCAGCTTGTGCAAAGATCGATTGCAGCTGTGTGTTGTCGCTTACTTTTCGATTTGTGATATCGAACAAACTATTATCTTTATTCTCTGTCATTTTATTTAATCTCCTTTTTCTCTGTTTCTTTTTCTTCAACTAACATTATTTGGCTCATATTGCTGTTCCTTGTTTTTGGGCTGCGAGGTATCTATGAGCTGTAAGCTGCGCCATAATATCACTCTCAACAGTGTTTATAGTTGAGATAATTGCTTTGCGCTTCCTCTCAATTGAAAGCCATTGTTTTTTAAGATCCCGCACAACTTCGGGATCTAAATCACGTGGTTTGTTTGGAACAACATATAATTGCTTTCGTATGTCTTGCTCTGAACGATTCAGCAAATCGATCTGTTCTTGTTTCTGTTGTGCGGTTTTAACCCTTGCGTGGCATTCCTCGCAATTGTAAAGTCCATCGCCCCACGGAACGGTTTTCCCCGGCGCGCTGTAATCACACACCGGCTTTCCGTAACCGTTATCCAAATGTTTCTTGAACTTAAGTAATCTTAACATCGCTATAACCCTTTATGATTTGAAATTATTTTATGAATTTTCTAGCGGCTCTACCAGCATCAAATTATTATCTACCGCAAATTTGTGAACTGCATTCTTCATCCGTCTGGATGTGGTCCCGTAATATAATGTCCAAAGTCTTTCTTCAATCTGCCAACGTTTAAGTCCGGCACAAGCTGTAATTATTTTTTCTAACATAATATCCTCAATTTTTTTATTAATCAAAATAGCTATGTTCTTTTTTCCTCTTCTGCCAATTCTGATAATTAAATTTGTTCTTATGTTTCTCAATTAATAGTTCAACATCACTTGGTAAATACTTACGGAATGATTTTTTTCTATTTGGTACGCTTACCGTAATCGGCGCAATTTCCGGATCTTCACATGTTACAAATGAATCTCTAAACTCTTTCGAAGTCATTCCGAATTTAAATGCCGCTTGCCGCTCACTTAACGGTCTATCCTTTTTTTTATTCTCAGCGAATGCTGAAATCATCAACCCGAGTTTTACCCCTTCCCAAAATACAGGTGATTCCGTTTTAAGATATTCTAAGTTCATTGCTGTCTTCAACTATCTCTAATTGTGGGAACAACTCTTTTATTGTCTCTTTCTTTAGCACACCTAATTCGGTCAATGTTAGATCCTCGTTAATCCATCCATGCATTTTCATCATTCCCAATTCGAACGAATATTTTTCTTTATCAATTTTTAACAGCATTTGTGCCCTCTAATTTTCCACAATAATACTTGAGAGCTTTTACCGATGAAAAATCTTGCATTAAGTACATTAGTAAAACAAGATCTCCAACGCCAAGCTTTTTGCCGCTTATGTCCCTTGCGTTCATCCAGCATTGAACAGCAATCTTGCTGCTGGCAAGTTTTGGGGCTAAATCTTTCTGCAGTACATCGCGGAATAAATCACCGCTCTCGTTGCGAACTGCTGCAATGTATTTGTCCAAAGATTCTTTAAGTACCGCGCTGAATGCTTCTAGGACTTCTAATACTTCCGGCGGATAGCGGTCAAGTTTTGCAAGTGAGAATTGTGTAGTGAAGTTAACCGGATAATGTTCGTAACGCTCACTTAGCTTTTCTTCAGCTTCATAATCTATTTCGGTTGGTAAAAGTATTGGTAGAATATTATATGTTTTTTTTCTGTCCATATAACCCTCTATTTTTTATTTGTGAACTATGTTTCAAATCCATTTCGAATGGATTTCCTTTTTAAAATTTTATTCAAATGCTATTTTGTTTCTGAAATTATTAGAGGTATTGATGAAACCATATTTCGCACCACTCAAGAACTTTCCTGGAATCAACTTTCCTCGTACTGAAATATATTTTGCATTTGTGTATCGTGAATTTTTCATAATCGTTAATTAGATAGTTGAACTGTGAGAGAATTACGTTTAGCATATTCTGCGATTCCTAAAGGAATTACCTCGGCATATATATCCCGAATATCTTTATCCATATCAATCGCAATCTTTTTGATCAACTTGTGCTGGTCCCTAGATATTTCTGCGCTTATGGTTTCTTTCTTCTCAATTTCTTTTTCATTATTTTCCATATTATTATGTCTCTATGGTGTTATAAAATTATTCTTAGATTTTAGGGTATCTGTATTATGACAAAAGTAATTAATGAAAACCCGGTTGATATTCAGTTGTTGAAACTTGATAACATTTATGCGTCTCTTGTCACTCTTGTTGCAGTACAGCTTCGTAAGGAAGAAGGTGAAACTAAAAAATCTTTCGACCCTTACATTGATGAAGCTCATAAACTTATTATGGAAGCGAAGCAACGTATTCATGAAATTACTCTACCTGATCAACATGATTATTTTTGAAAATCGTTTTGCATTCAGCTTCTCTTAGTTGCATTTCGGCTAATTGAAGAACTTTGAAAGCGTAAGAGAAAGTGAGACCATCAAGTTTGGCTACTATTTCAGCAGCAAGTTTCTTTAATTCTGGAAGGTCTTTTATGATGTCGTTTTCTTGTTCCATTGTTCCCTCGTTTCTTTATGTTGTTGTAAGAACCTAATACAACGATAAGGAAATTATGCTATTGTGTCAAGCAAAAAATAAAATAATTATTCTATTTTGAATAAAAGAGTTGAAATAGGGCTTAAATTAAAGAAATTTGCTGAGAAGAATTATTCTTCTTTGGTCGAATTTGCTGAAAAGATGGGGAAGGGCAGTACATTTTTCACGCGCTATTTTAATGGTACTAGCGTTTTAGGTGGCGAATTGCTTTCGGAACTTAGAGAAAAAAGCGATTATAAACTTGATCTTAACTGGCTTTTAACTGGGGGGCCAAATGATGATGCAGAGGGGTCAATAAGTATAAATTATGAAGAAAAATACAGCGGGAATTCTCAATCGTTCGCCGGGGACAATGGGGCTTCACAATCGGAGAGTCCCGCAATGCAAGGTAATTTTATAGGCGAACCTAGAGAAATCAATTATTATCAATCATTTGATGCAGAATTAACTGACAAGATTACGGAACCTTACAAAGAGATCATTAATATGTTAAAACAACAACTCTCTGAAAGAGAGCAACATATTAAAAAACTTGAAAAGATATTAGAGGACAAAAATCCTTAGGGCAGCAAAATGAAAACTAAAATATTTTTTTTCTGTCTGTTGATTACACCATTACTATCAGCGCAAAATATCGATTCTCTTGAAGCTGAATTAGTCTCTTCGAAAAAAGAACAGGATTATGTGAATAGTGAGTTGAATGAACTAGAGCAGAAGCATAAATTATTTCAAGTATCTGGTAATGTTAAGGGTATCTATGATAATGGTTCATTAATTCTATTATGGGGCAAAGCTTGGCCCCTAGATGGTAATTTTAATTCTACTGGTACTATGTTTGAGAACGGAAATATTTTTGTTGAGAATCCAAAGAATAAAAATTTTATGGGTGATTCATATTATGGAAAACATTTTTTTCTCTACACTACCAACGGGAAAACCGTTTTAGGCGCAGCTACATTAGTCAAATATTATGGAGATATGCTCTGGGAAGACAAAGAAATTTTAGATCAAAAACAAGGCAAGGCTAAAATACTAAACGAAAATATCCTAATTATTGAAAATAAGCTGGCAAAATTAAAAAGCGAGGCTTCTTTATTAAAGTCACAACAACTTTACGATAAAGGGGAATACTACGAGAGTATTGCCGAGACAAATACTGCCATGAGATATTCTCCCGATAATAAAAAAATTTATGATCTACTCTACAACAATTATTTAGCTCTAGTTTCTCAGAGTAAGGATATTGAGAGTTGTAAAAATACTATTTCACTTTTAAAAACAACTCTTATTACATCTAAATACACGCAAGAACAACGTAACCACCTTGAAAACGAATATTTTTTGTTATGTATTAAAGTTGCCGGAGATTATTACAAGAACAAACTATACAACAATGCTATTTTGTATTACGAATCGGCGCAAAAGTTTGGTAATAATTTAGATGAAAGGGACAGAAAGAACTATTCCTCTACTTATTACTATCAAGGCAACAATCAATTAGAACAAAATTTAATAGAAGACGCAAGAATATCATATGTGAAAGCGATTCAAATTGATGAATCAATATCGCAGCTAGTTTCAAATCAGCTAAATTCACAAATGAAATCCGCTTTCTTATACACTACGCTATCTGCTGTCCTACCCGGGATAGGTTTAACCGCTCAAGGCGATAAACGCGGATGGATTGTTTTTGGGATTACCTCTGTTTCCGCAATTGGGGCAATTATCTATCATAACAAAGCAATGAATACTCCAGATATTCCCATTAAAGATGACAACTATCAGCGGTCTCAAAGAGCCGACCCAATTCTGATGAGAAACATTTGCATTGGTATAGGAGCGGTTGCTTATATCTGGGGACTTATTAATACAATATCGACAGTTAATGATTATAATGAAAAATACGATCTCAGTTTTAATTCAGTTGGCAATTCTTATAGCATCAGCATGAGAATCAATTTTTAGCATATTTAGATTGGCTTGACATATAAAAGCATAAAAGTAGTATTCAATAAATAATAGAGAGGTTATATGTTACACTCAAATTATACTGGCTGGCGAATGCCTTATGGCTACATACCAAAAGATAAAAAGCCGTTTATCAATCCTAAAGAAGCAAGGGTTGTAAAACACATTTTCGATCTTGCGCTTAGCGGCAAATCAAAACGGGATATTCTCTACGAGCTGAACAATAAAAAAATTCCTTCCCAAACCGGTAAAGAATGGAGCGCAGGCACTCTCGTTTATCTGTTCAAGAAAGATAAAATAATGTTCTATGCTGGATACATTAATGATGAGAAAGACAATCACGAACCTATTATAGATTTGGCAACCGCTAAAAAACTCATAGCTCAACTATCGGCTAAAACTTTGCGCCCTCACCGCAAAGAATACTTACTAAGCAATATAGAAGTTCTTTATTGTGGTTACTGCGGCGGTAAGGCAAAATCCGCAAGTCTTCCAATTGGTAAGGATAAGGTTATGCGTGAATATTATCTCTGCACAACCCGGCAAATGTATGGCGCCGGATCCGGAAAATGCAATAAGAGTAAAACAGTACAACAAAAAGCTGTAAATGATCTCGTGCTAACAGATTTAACTATTCATGCTAGCAATAATAATCTTGGGAAGTATCTCGAATTATATGGCAAGAAAATAAAGACAGAGGTTAACGCCAGGGCAAAATCTATTAACCAAGAAATAAATTCATTGATGGATAAACAATATAAAGTAACATCTAAAAAAGAGTTGACTGAAAATGCCGAACAACTTAACGCACTGATGCAGCAACGACAAATTATACTTTCCCCTTTTGCTAAAATAGTTTCTGTTAATGATATTAAGTTTGCAAAAAAAATAAAATCACTCCCCCTTCAAGAGCAAAAGGGACTTATCCAAAAATTAATCTATCGCATAGATCTATTTTCTGATAAAATAATAGTCCATTATAATTTTGGGATCTCTGCAAACGGCAACAATAATGTTGAATTGAGGATTGACAATGGCAAGCTGGTATCCAAGAAAAAATAGTCCATACCTCTGGGTAAAATGGTTCGATCATCAGCATGGTAAAACTGTAAGGGAATCAACAAATATCTTACTCCGTCCAACTAAAAGGATTATTACCCCTTGCTTGAAGGGAACAAAAGAGGGAGGGAAACTTGCTCAACAGATTTGTGAGGAGATAGAAGCTGCTCAAAAACTTGATCTTGGGATTTCATACTTTGCTACTTCCAAAAATCAAGCCTCGATTGGAGATGTCTTTCAACTTTTCAAAAACATTAATAGCAATAAAGATAAAAGCACTATTAAGAACTATGAGTTATTTTTCGAATTATTCAAAAAAACGTTCGAAGAAAATAAGCCCCTAAAAGTTCTCACCAAACAATCGCTGGAGCTTTGGCTATCATCTATTAGACAAATGAAAACAAATAACGGGAAAGTTTACAGTCTAAACTATGTATATAACTTTCAGAAGAATCTTAAGAAATTTTTGGGCTATTTATTTGAGAATGAATATCTGAAATTTTTTAAACTGAGCAAAGATGTACAGGTTAAGATTGTAGTCGGGAGAAAAATAATTTTCAAACCTGATCACATCCATTTGATTTTTGATAATCTACATAAAGCCAACAGCAACTTAAGAACATGCATTTACCTTCTCACCTATACCGGCTTACGATCAACTGATATACTTTCCATCCGGGCCGAGGATATTGACCTGCGGAATAAATCTTTCCAATATTACTCTCCAAAACTGAAGAAGCATATTATTATTCCCGCACACCCGGAATTAATTCCTATCTTGAAAGAACGGTTGACGAAAGTTGCTCAAGGTCTGTTATTAGATTATAGTGATCACAAAGCAATTGCCCATGCGCTTAGCCGCTTCTTAAAAACTTTAGAACTCGATGCATTTGATTATAGCCCGCGAACATTCCGGAAGAGCTTCGATACGTGGGGTTACGAAAACGGGATGGATTCTGTTGCTAATAGCCGTTTGGTCGGACATAGTATAAATATCTCGGAAAAACATTATCGTGAAGTTTATTTGGGCAAATTACGTGAGGAGCTAAACAAATTCGGATTACCAGCCAGGGCGAAAAACAAGGGAAAAGCTGATCAAAAAGGCACACAAAAAGGCACATTGCAAAATCGAGGGTCTTAAATTATCTGAAATTCATCTGTAACATATTATTTTATAATGACTTAATTTGTAGCGCGTACGGGGGTCGAACCCGTGATCTCCGCCTTGAGAGGGCAAAAAATGCTACTTATCATATATAAGTATTTGATTGATAATATGCGTTTTCCGTCCATATTCTTATTTTATTGCTTTACAAGTTTGGATAAACCGTGATCTTTCAATTTCATTTTGGGCACAACCTGGGCACACTCAATTTTCATATTTTCTTTAGAATTTTATGATATATATATGTTTAAATTATATGTTAAATATAATAAATCCAACTTACTTCACTACATCAAACGAATATCCATAACCCACCCACAGCCAATCATTGCCGATGCCTTTGGTTACTTCCACAAGGTGCTTCTTGTTGATCAGCACTTTCAATCCGCCGCCAAATATAGTTGTTTCTTTCTGCAATATCCCAAACGTTGGAATCAGCGATAACCGGAACTTATCAATATCGCTTTCAACACGAACAAACTCATCACGTTCAACAATTACATCTAAGTTGGTAATAGACAAATATTTATTCACAAACTCCGGCTCAAATTTGGAATAGCCGCTCCATTTCCCTTCGATGTTACGTGTAAGAAAATCCTTTTGGCGGAACTTAATAAACTCAAGTTGTTTTTTTATCCACGGCGGTCGGTCAATAAATACCGAATCTTTGCTTAAATAAAACTCCCCATTTTTTTTGAATTCAAGGATTGATCCATAAGGTATGCCGGCCGTATCTTTACCTAATTGTACAATTGTGCCGCTCAGTGAATCTATTAGCTTTTTGAGTGAGATCTCTTTTGTGCTCATTGCCAATATTTTTTCATCACGCTCTTTTAACTGTTTCTCTTTGTCTGTGAGTTGGCTTTGTATGGACGCGTATTTGTGGTAGTAAGTTTCATTTTGCAAACGCAAGACCTTAAGTGTATCGTTAAGCGCCAACTCGTTCTGTTTGTAAATCTTCTCGAGCTGGTTGTTCTTTGAAATCGAGCTTACCAAAAAATAGGCAAGTCCGATTACAAGTATGGATAATAGTATGATTAATTTAGTTTCTAGTTTCATGCTTGCTTCAACCCGGCGTCTATCTTAAGCTGATCGCCATAGGCACAACACTCATCAACGTAAGTGTTGTAGTCCCAAAATTCTTGGGGTGTTTGAGTTTTTGCTACCGCATTAGACATGCGATTTAGTTTTATCTCATCGCCCGCGCTGTATTTACTCCGGATCTTCGTCTGTACTATTTCGTTAATGCTCTTGTACAACGCACATTCTTTTAAAACTGGCTCGACTTGCGTAAATGTCAGTTCCTCAACCCCGCAAGCGGCGTGCTGTTTGGCAAGAAAGTTTTCGTCTGTGGTTTCTACGCCATAATATTGATAGCCGTCAACCTCGGAAAACATGGTTGCTTTCTCTTCCAGACCGGTTACAATATTTAATGTAGTATCTTCCGGTGGCGGCACAACAACTTTTTTAACTTTGAAATAACGCATGGCTTACATCTCCTCTATTATTTGTTATCCATATTTTTATAAAATCTAATTGATACGGCACACATTCAATAATCTTATTTACTACATACGGCAGCGAATCTGTGCGCTTAGAATGACTTAAAAATGATGCAATGCGGCTGATGTTTGCATCCTTCTTTAGCTTCCGTTTTATTCTGAACAAAGAACTTTTTCTAATCACTCTGCGGTTAAACCATGTTTTGAATCCGACAAAATCTATACCCTCGCTAATCTTGCCTACTTTACTTTTCTTATTTAAAGAAAGACAAAGTTTCTTGATTTCTGTTTCGATTTTCCTCCAGCACTTGTAAAGCTTATCTTTATGATTATGTAGCAAAACAAAATCATCCATATACCGTAAATAGTTTTTAATCTTCAAAACTCTCTTAATGAAATGATCGATAGGATTGAGCATTAAGTTTGCGAGTATTTGACTTGTAACATTGCCCAATGCCAAACCGATATCTTGTCCAACCGTAAAAAATTTGGTGAACAATTCTATGGTTGGCTCACATTTTATTATTCTCTTTAAGAGTTTTAAAACTTGTTGGTGGTTAATACTGTAAAAATATTTTTTGATATCAAGCTTTAGATAATAGCCCTTGTTCTTATATTCAATTAAAGAACGCTTGAGATCATCGCTTGCCCGGTGTGTGCCATAACCCACACGACACGCATAACTGCACGAAAGAAATCTTTTCTCAATTATTTTCCTCGTCGCTATCAAAAGCGCATGTTGAACTATACGATCTTCAAGATGAGGCGCTTGAATGATCCTCTCTTTTGGTTCATAAATTGTAAATTGATAAGGCACTCTAGGCTTATAACTCCCGTCATCCAAGCGCTTAAGTAAATCGCTCAGATTAACGGCAAGATTGCTTTCATAAAGCAGAAATGAATCCTTGTAGGTCTTGCCTTTTTTTACTTCGTTAAATGCTTGAAGCAAAGTTTCGTAAGTACACCATATTTTTTTTAGATCACCGTATCTTTTCACTTTAATTTCCCGGATGGTTAGAATTTCTCAAATGGTACTTTAATAACCACCCCGTTAAATTTTCTCTTGCATCTGCTGAGAGGACAATGTTCCCTTTAACATTTAAGTCGCCGTCAACAATCCCGTAAGAATGTTGCTCTGCAATAAAATTTGTTAGAGTCAGGCACGCGCCGATACATTGTTGTTGCTGTTAGTTCGATTGTTATTCCAATTCACATACCAAACGCCCGCATTCGTAGTGTTATTCCAATTGCCAAAACGAATCGGACACATAATTAAACATTGCCCTTTTACTGCTTTACGTGTCCTACTGTAATTCATCTTTTATCCAACTGCCGATAAGTTTACCAACTTCATCTATTTTAAGTTGTGAAACTCTATGCTTTTGAGAATCTATATATTTCAATTCAAAAGCAACGTTCACAAACTGTCTTAATACTTCGTGCTTCACATTAAGTTCGCTAATGGTTGTCTTCTTGTGAAACCGTTTGTTAATGGTTATGGCGGCTTCAAATATTTCATATCCCATCTCCCTAATTTTGTTTGCCAACAGATATTTTTCGTGTTTCGGAAATTGCATAACCATAATGTGATTATACAAAATCATCTCTCTAATTTTCTTCACTATCAATAAATGCACTATCGTTCCACTTTATTTTTTAAAAAATTTCGGTGAGGGGTTCGCTACCGCTCACCCCCACACATTTACACATAAAGGCAGGCACGCGCCGATACATAGCTGTAGCTGTGAGACCGATAGTAATTCCAATACACAGTCCAAACGCCCGCACTCGTAGTGTTACCCCAACGGCCAAAACGAATCGGACACAATTCGGACACGATGTATTGATAGAAATAGTCTAAACCAAATTTATTGGTACCGCTTGGGTTTACCGAATTATAATCTTTTATCATTCCGGCCGCAGCAAGTTTGTATGTCGAAGATGTACGGTCTGTGCTGAATCCAAAAACTTGATTGGTGCTGTTGCCGTAATGCTGTCCAAAAGTATCATCACGGAATGTTGGTGTAACTTTATCAAAATTATTAGTGATAAAAGTAGAATTAAAATGATCTGATGTTATAACCGAGTTGTTACCAGTTACGTTTTTAATAGCAACACTTTCTTTCAATAAGTAGAAATCTCCGGTTGTTGCCGTGAATCCGGTACCGCTATAGTCCAAAGCTAACCCGGAAGAATTAACGTAACTACCGTCATAATTTCTTTTCAGCTTGAAGGTGTTTACATCAATAACTTCAACTGTGAAAAAATAATTCAATATTAAATTTTGCCATTCCGCAGTACTGCTACCGGTTATTATCAGTTGCTGCCCGGTCGTATAATTATGAGTGGTAATGGTAAATACGGCTTGTACTGCTCTCGTAATTGCGGTAATATTTTTCGCCGTAACATTTAGAGATGTTAATCCTTGCACGATGTTATATTGGTTGCCGTTAATATCCGATATGCCACAATTTTGCCCGTTGTGCGTAGTCTTCGCAAAATTAGAGCCACTTCCATTTTTTCTCGCTGCGTTTTGACCACTCCAATAGCCATCATCACAATTAGTAAATGTGACTGTAGCATCGTCAATATCCGCTGTATAATTATTATTGCCTTTCGGATAATTCTTGGCTCCGGTTGCATCATACCAAGCACAATAAGCCGTGCTGGTAGCCGCTTGTCCATGAGCTAAAGAAAGTAATGCAAGCGCATCAGAAATAAAAATGCTCATCACTGCAAAATCATTGCCCCTACTCTTTGCGGTTGCCCATGCACCGCCGTAATTATCAGCCGGGGATTGTCCATTGCTCTTACAATTACTAAACGATCCCGCGTAATTATTGCTTGCATCTCTAAGCGTTGTAGATGCCGATGAAATGGGATTTCCGTTCTTTATAGAGCTGGCAATACCGGTGGTATTGTAAACAAAATTGGTTAACGACCAATTATATTTATCAACGAAAAATCCTTCTTTAATTGATCCGCCATCAATAAATGCGCGGTATAGCGCAAAACCAGCAGCATTAGCATCAGTTTCGTTGGCGTATGATCTTTCACCCAACACGTAAACAGTATTATCCGAGTTGTACTTAAAATAAAATTTGGGTACCCAAACCATGATGCTTTCATCGGTAAGGCATTTATAATTGCCGTAATTATCATTCCCAATCGTAAAAGTACCGCTTAATGGAATCATATATGCGGGCAGTAAACTTGCTGGGCAAATGCCTACCCCAAAACCCTCAGCGCCTTGTGTACCAATATCATTTATTGCAGTTGGCACACCGCCTTTGGCTAAAATTACTTGCGGGTCAATGCGTTTTAGTTTGTTCGCTAAATTTGTTTCGCTTGCGTCTAAGAACAACAATGTATCGTTGTTAAGGTCTATGTCTTAAGCCCGTTCAAGCGTATCAACATTTTTACCCGTTACCTCTGCCATTTTAAACTCCTTCTATCTATTATATTATATAATCATTTGTATTTTGTTTGTACCGGGAATGGAATAGTCTATTACTAATTTGGGATCGAACTCCGCTTCTATCGAATTTGCACTACAATATTTGTGCATTACAAAATAAGTTAGGGATCCAGTCAGAAATGAACTTGCATAAGTAAAATGTGTGGCAAATTTACTTACACCTAAAAACGTAATATTATTTTTACCATCAGCATTAAGATTAAATCTGTAATAGCCAACTCTATTCAAATAATATACATCTATGTATTGAGCCGGTGTCCCGCCGGATATTGTTTTTGTAGCTAGTTCTAATGCTAATTGATTTGCAAGCTCGGTTGTTTCTACCTCAAAAAAATCTGAATCAACTAACGTATTACCATTTTGTGTTGTTGCTTTGAACAATCCTATATAGCCGATACCTGAACCTACCGGGGCTAGATAATCAGTTACATATACGTCTATATAAGCCGGTCCGCTTACAGAGGTACTCGCTGGCAATTTAGAAGTATCAAATACTAAAAAACCTTTCCCCAGTATATTATAGTAAGATAAATCATCATATGGTCTTATTATTTGCCCAAGAAGGATTGTACTCATATAAACATCCTTCTGATACTGTCCTATTGGCGGGGTACCGCCGGTTGTAGTACCAAGTTGTTCCGGTGTTGTATATGTATCATCTTGCCGTCTTTGAATAAAACCGTCACAACCCGGCCCGGTTTCGCCTTGATTTGGATAAGAATTAAGTGTAAATAATCCAAAACTCAGCTCGGGTAAGAATCTATCTGCAATCAGCCAATCCCAAAAGTGCAGCGCCCACCAAACCCACTTAAAAGCATAATAAATGCGTTTGCTGTATTTCCAGTGTGTTCTAAAATCTGCGGTTGCAAATATTTTATCACCTACAATTCTTGCGTTTTTATGGAACTGATTTGGAAGTATCAGATTTATCTTTTCATTTAAGTGGCAATCACTTTTCCGGATCCGCAAAACCCACCGGAACCAAATCTTAATAACCGGTGCATTCAACAACCAGACTAATAGTCTTTGGTGCTTTCTAAACCAACCGTCATCAAACGCTAAGAACGGACCTATATTCTTTTCACCTTTCACGTTTCACCTTTCCCGTTTACTGAACTGTATAATCAATAAAAATTGTAAAGCTCAAATTCTTTGCCGGTGTTGCACCTACCGCAGTAACTACGGGCTGAATCATATCGCCATCCGCCAAGTCAACATCTGTCGGGTTTGTTAAGGTAGAAGTAGTAGAGACACTCAACGCTGTAAACCCGGTAATGTCGCTTCCGTTCTTTTGAAGTTTTACTGTCGCCGGATCGCCGGAGTTAATTCTGTGTTCCGCCATGCTAAGTTTTGCCGTCTGTCCGGCAGCTAACTTTATAAAGAATGGGCAAACGTAGTCGGTATCTCCGCTTGGCACGTTCACAACACCGGGTATTGTATAGGTATGTGGAATTCTAACCGTGTACGCATAACTTCTGTGAAGAATGAAATAATTTTGATCACGTTTATCTGTAACCACAGTAATCACGCCGCCGGAAACGGTTAGTTCTGCAAGCCAATATTCATCGCTATTCTGTGCGCCGGTTTTTACGACAAACGATAAGCCATCGTGTTCGTAAATAAGTTTGTCGGCAATCGCCGCCGGTTCGCTTATGAACCAGCCGCCAACCTTAAATTGCAAACTAGCCGTTGTTGTGCCGGTAAAATTTTGAGTTAATGTAAGCGATGTATCACTTTCAACCGATTGTATGTTATATGCATAATCGCCAACAATAAGCTTTCTGTTCGCGGCAAATATTTTTGTAAACTCCGTCCCGCTTCCGGTGACAGTTGCGCTTCCGTTGGTTAGAGTAATTGTTCCGTCTTCAAAATTATGAACCGCATGTTTCACCAATACCTTGTATGCGCCGTCAGCCGCGGGAATATTTGTAATCGCATAATTGGTGGTAAGTTCTATTGTTCGCGGATTTCCGTCCGCGTCTAATACAATTCCCTTACCGGCATTTATTAGAATTGCGTTGTTTCCAGTTTGAGTTACTTTCCAAACATCGGCGCCGGTTGTTTGATTGATGATAAGTCCGTAAGTATATGTTAGCCGGTTTATGATGTCCCAATACTCGTTTCTTATCAACTCTTGCAGCCGGTTAAACTCTAAACTGCCGTGCTTCAAATTCGTTTTCGAAATGAATCTCATTTATTCACCTATAAATATTATTTCCGCATCAATTGGAATTATGTGTTTCTTAATTATTGCATCGTCTTCCGTTCTATGTACTATGTAACCCCGGTCGGAAGTGTGGAACTCGATCAGCTTATCACAACCGACAAATTGCAAATCATCAAACTCGGTTACGTCGCCAATTATCCCGCTGTCACTATCATGGAGTATCAGAGTAGAAAAATCCAGCCCAAACATTGATTCAAGATCATGCTTTATTCCTTTTCCCGTGCCGCGCTCACTCCAAAATTGAAACCGTTCTTCCAATCTATTTTGTACCGGCGGCTCTTCGCTGTACGTTTCGGAAATGCTCAGATATGTTAATCCATCCGGCAGAAGTAGAACAGTTTGATTATCCGGCAACCCAACCGCCAATAGTGTGTCAATCGCCAGATCTTCTTTTCGTATTGTTAATTGTGTTAACCCATCGGGTAGAAGCAAGAACTCACCAGCGGGCGAGGTTAAGCAAAGCCTTCTGTTGTTCCCGAAGATTTTATTTTCCGCCGCGTTTAGTATTAATCCTTTTCCCGTCCAGTTTGCATTGGGCAAGGCTGCAATAGCTTGTTGCAATTCTAGAAGTCTTCGGGCAATTGCCGTTAATAATGCGTCTCTTATCGCGCTCTGCGCTATAAATGGCGGAAGGAATTTTTCCAGTTTTTCTTTATATGTTGTTTCTGTAATTGCCACGTTACACAACCAGATAAGTTTGATTAATCGGTTTTTGTATTATAACTGCATTTGGATCCGCAAATTTCAGATATGTAAATACCGGTACTTCATTAAATAAACATTGTACGTTCAGTTGTGCGCCGTTCAAACTAAATTTGCTCAGATCAAGTCCGGCAACACCATCAGCTTTTAAAATTTCCGCAATAAGCGTATTGTAGTTCACTTCGGAGCCAAACTCGAAAATCGAAGAGATATAATCGGCTATTTTAGAAACTACATTAGAGAAAACAGTAGTCTGCGTATAGCCAAGTTTCAAGAAAAATACTCCGTTTATCTCAATGCTTTTCTTCACGGCATTTTTACATGCTACTATCTGAAATGCTCTTTGCTTATCGTAAATCGTTGTGGTGATAATATCCAATTCGGTCTGTGTATAATCCATCAAACTGTTTTTGATCAAATAGATATCAACACTGCTTGCACTCTTCACCGCCAATGAATGCAATACGGTAGTATCTGCATCTTTGGCAAGTGCTTCATAAAATGCTTGTGTGCCTTGTGTGTACAGATCAATTTGTGCAAGAATTCTTGTCCTTAACTCTTCATCGCTTTCGATATCCGCCCCACCTTGAGATGGTCCGATGTTTGTAACCGTTACCCCGGTGATCGGTGTAAGTAATCTGGTAAGCTCGCCCGAACTTACTTTCGTGCTGCTTCCCGTTGTTAAACTTTCTACAAGGACAATATCACCAATGCTCTCGGCGTTTACCGGCCGCTGGATATCCGGATTAGCTGTGCCAAGTGTAATCGCCGCTAGTGTTTGATATTGAATAGATGTATTGATCGATGAGACAATAATTGTATTAATCGGAATAACTGTTGTCGCTGGTCCGTTAAACAGCAGCACAACACTGCTCTTACGTGCGCCTAAACGTGTTAAGCCCCAACGTGCAGCTAAAAGGTCAAGATCGGCTCCGGCGGCTGTTGTAGTATGTAACCCTCGCTTAGTCTGGAAAACATCCGTCCATACTTCGACTAATGTATTTGAGACAGCGTTTAATACTCCACGGGCAACACCGTCTTTACCAAAATATGTTATCTGATCGGTCTCTGCTATAATATCGCTGATCATATCCTGTAGTATTTGCGCTTTATCTTTCATTTTATACTCTTATAAACTTTTATATGTTATGCTCAAATATTAACCGTGGTATTGTTGATTGCTTGCACAACACCGCTTATTGTTATTCCATTGCCTACTCTTTCAACCGATATACTTTCGATGCTCTCAATTCTTTTATCAAGATTTAGCTGATTATTAATCTCAAGTAAGTACATCCCTTGAATTAACTCAAAAGGCAATTCGCTGCCGACTAAACTTCTTACGCCAAATTCATCTTCATACGGATAGCTCAAGGAATCGGTCATCAGTCTGTTCATTACACCTTGCGCAACTGTGTCTTCCGGCTCAAGTATTTTCAGATCTCCGTCAACACACTTCAAATCGTTTCCCGTGTCTTTTCCTAAGACTAATATTCCTTCTTGAGATCCGAAAGTTGGTATATCTTCATAAACCTTGCTCAGTTCACCTGTTCCACCATTATCGTCAAGTTCAACTTTTAACACAAGTCCCGGCGTGAACTCAGTAGTTGTAATATTATTTTTCTTTAATAAATCTTCTAACGTCATTTTATATTTTAGTGCTATGCCTGTAGGCGTTTCAAACTGGCTTACAGTATGAGTTGTATTAATCTTCTGCGAAGTAGGAGATTCACTTTTAGCAAAAAAAGCTTCTCTGCTCAATCTCATAAATTTATGTATAGCCAACATTTTTAAAATGTTTCTCCGTGTGTTATTTAGATCATTTAACATTGCGGCATAATTAGTCGTATCATATTCGTCAGTCATGTTGTTAAGAACGCTTACAATATTCAGATCAATCTGGTTCAACGCATCATTCAGTTGATTATAATATTCGTTTACTGTTGTCATCGTTCTAAAAAAGTTTTGTTGTTACGTTTGTATAAGTTTTGCTAGCTCCGCCGTTGCTAAATCCACTAATAAACGAGGATGCACTTGTGATCGCGGAACCCGCTACCTGTAAACCGGCAACCCCCGCACCGATCCACTTGGTTACATTTTCTGCTTCGGCTAATACTGAGTTTACGGAAGCCAATCCATCATCAAATAATCCACCGGGCATTGCAATATTTTTTAACCCGTACAACATTGGATCCGTACCTTCTGCCTTGATCAAGCCGCCAATAATTACAAAGTCTAAACTATAACGCGGAAGCTGTGTGTTCTCTTTTGCATTC
>NZ_JBTSLF010000031.1:0-19679 GCF_054640775.1 Candidatus Aquicultor sp.
TCTCGAGACTTGTTGGAGCGGTAGTCGTGTCTCGGCACAGGTCGTATATCAGCAGGTTACTGGCGGGTTCTGAGTTAAAGATGGGGATAAAGGGTCTGGAGGCAGATTAAGCTGAACGATATTGCGGTAATAGGCGCGGGTAGCTGGGGGACGGCGGTAGCAAACCTCCTGGCGAACAAGGGATACACAGTGCACCTCTGGGCGCGCGACAAGGCTGTCGTCGATGCCATTCATGAGACCCGTCACCATCCAAAATACCTGAAAGACATAGATATACACGAAAACATAGCGCCGACCGTCGATCTCGAAGAAGCGATTCAGCCTGCGCATGTCGTGGTTATGGCTACTCCATCGCATGCTATGCGGGATATAGCCGCTGAGGCAAAGGGCCTGATTTTGGGTAATAAAAAAGTTGTAAGCCTCGCAAAGGGTGTCGAGCAGAACTCCTTAAAGCGGATGTCGCAGGTCTTAGAAGAGATGCTTGCGCCCGAGATGCACAACAAAATCGCCGTCCTGTCCGGACCGAATCATGCAGAAGAGGTAAGCAAAAACATCCCGTCCGCGACGGTGGTATCGAGCCGCAGTAAAAGCGTCGCTGAAGAACTGCAAAACGTGTTCATGACGCCCTTTTTCAGGGTTTATACAAACCCCGATCTTATAGGGGTCGAGCTGGGCGGGGCGACCAAAAACGTGATAGCGATAGCCGCCGGTATCTCGGACGGCCTGGGGTACGGCGATAACACTAAGGCGTCTTTGATTACGAGAGGTCTTGCCGAGATGATTCGCCTCGGGCTTATCATGGGTGCGGACGTTCGCACGTTCGCCGGTCTCGCCGGTATGGGTGATCTCGTAGTAACGTGCATGAGTAAACATAGTCGAAACCGGGGGGTCGGCGAGATGCTTGGAAAAGGCATGACGCTTGATCAGGCCGTGGCCGAGATGAGCATGGTCGCGGAGGGCGTAAAAACTGCGGGAGCTATACGCGACATAGCCAAGGGCCACAACGTATACATGCCGATAACCGAGCTTGTCACCGAGGTCTTACACGAAGACAAGAACCCGTTCGCTTGCGTATCCGAGTTGATGATGAGAGGTGCCGTAGAAGAAATTCGCGGGCTCTCCTGGGAAACCGATTAGGTTGTTGCAGGTATTGCCTCAATAATTCCATAGATCACTAACTAAGAACTTACAGACAAGGAGAGAACTTATAGATGAAGATACTGCTGATTTCCCCACCCTGGATCAAAGTCCCACCGAGCGGTTATGGCGGCATCGAGTGGGTGGTCGCACTTCTCGCGGATGAGCTGGTAAAGAGAGGGAATGAAGTTGTTTTATTCGCAACAGGTGATTCCGATACGCTGGCCGACGTAAAATACTTCTACAAAGAAGGCCAGACCTCCAAGCTCGGAACGCTCAGCATGACGATTTACGACTCGATTCAGGTGAGCGAAGCATATAAAATCGCGGATGAGTTTGAGATAGTACACGACCATAGCGGATTTCTGGGAGTCGCGTTTTCCCATAAGGTCAAGCGGCCGATGCTGCACACGCTTCACGGGCCGTTTACCGATGATACCTCGATGTTTTACACACATTTCAAAGATGCGGTCTACTATAACGCGATAAGCGAGTACCAGCGAAGCTGCCTGCCGATTCTCAATTATGTCGACACGGTATATAACGCCATCGATATCCATAACTACCCGTTTTCAAAAGAAAAGGACGACTATCTTATCATGGTCAGCAGAATCAGCGCGGCCAAAGGGACACACCTGGCGATTGAAGTCGCAAAAGAGCGCGGTGAAAAGCTTATCCTGGTCGGAAAAGTCGACCCGCTCGATATGGAATATTTCGACGCCAAGGTAAAGCCGCACGTCGACGGCAAGCAAATAGTTTACACCGGCGAGATCGATGAGGCCGAGAAACGCCAACTTTTAAAGATGGCGAAGTGTTTCGTATTCCCCATACAGTGGCCCGAGCCGTTTGGTCTGGTCATGGCCGAAGCGATGGCCTGCGGTACCCCGGTTGTGGCGATTAGAAACGGCTCATCACCCGAAGTCGTTGTCGATGGGAAGGTCGGCTACATCGTCGAGAACGTAAATGACATGGCAGGCGCAATCGATAAGGCGCTCAAGATAGATCCCCAGGTGTGCCGTGACTATGTCCTCGACAACTTCAGCCCCGAAATAATGGCCGATAAATACGAGCAGAACTACAGGAAGATACTAGAGAAGCAATGACAGGTATAGATAAAGAACTAAATGATGAACTGAATGATGCACAATACGATGTGCTATATGAAGCGCTTGCTAAATGGAAAGAGCATCCGGAGAAATCCGGAATCTTCAGCGACCTCGATGGAACGTTAAGCAAGATAGCCCCTACGCCGGCAGAGGCGATCGTTACGGCCGAAATGAGAAAAGTGCTGCAAGACATTAGCGATAAATATGCGGTTGCAGGCATCGTAAGCGGGAGGGACTCGACCGAAGCCCGCAGGATAATAGCGCTCGATAACCTCATCTATATAGGCAACCACGGTCTCGAGTGGCTGGAAGGCGGCAAACAATTCTATGCACCCGAGGCATTCAACTTTTTTGGCCTGGCCGGGAACCTTGCCGCGGAGCTGTCTGCGATATTCGACGATACGGGTTACATCGTCGAGAGAAAGAAGCTCGGAGTGGCCGTGCATTACCGCCAGGTCGGGGACAAAGAGCAGGCAAAAGCACGGATAGAAGAGGCAATTGAACCCATGGTAGCGAAATATCCTCTCAAACGATCCGAGGGCCGCTATGTCATCGAGCTGAAGCCGGACCTGCCGGTAAATAAAGGTGACGCGGTTACGGTCATTGCGCTGCGTACCGGCATCGAGAGGGCCATGTATCTGGGCGACGACGTGACGGATATCGACGCATTCCAAGCGCTTGGACGATTAAGGGACCAGGGACGGATGCAAACGGTCTCCATAGCAATAGCCTCGGATGAAAGCGCACCGGCTGTCATGCACGAGGCCGATTACGTAGTTCAAAGCGTCGATGCAGCGGAAGACCTGCTGCGATGGATATCCTCCTAGGCGGCCGCACCGTGCCTTTTGGCGAGAGCCTCTATATATTTTGAGGCATAGTTTTTCAGCAGCGGTCCGTGTCCTGGGGCTATAAGCTGTATATCAAGCCCCTTAAGCCTCTCGATCGCATCACCGGCAAGCGTCGAATCCCCGATATGAACATCGCTGTAGGCCTCAAGAAGTTCGGTTATATCCTCGTCTATTACCATCCGCCATTTTGAGACGGTAGTCGAAAACGCCTCCCCGGAAAACAAAATACCGTTGGACTCGTCAAACACAAACACCGCATCCGGCGAGCCGATAAACGGAGCCGAGAAAAAGCGCAGCGTGTTGTGACCGATTTGCAACATGTCCCCGTCTTCTATAATCAGCGGCTGGATCATCAACCCATACAGCCCGAGCCGTATCGACTCATACTTGCTCGTCACTACTCTCGCTTGTGGGGCGAGTTCTAAAAGATACTGTAATCCCCCGGCATAGCTGACTCCCGCCTGGTTTAAGACAATGTATTGGATGTCGTGCAGGTCCACTACAGATTGAATCTTCTTAATCAGCTGGCCTGCGCTGATGGGTGCCCCGGCATTGATTAATGTGGGATACTCGTCTAGTATAAGGTAGGAATTGATAGACAAGCCCGAAGCGGGTATGTACGTGCCGACCCAGTAGATCTCTTCCTTGTTTTGACTCATAACGACCCCTTTCGCAGTATATATTCCAAGTTGTTGATGGAAACTATCAAGGGAATTTCGAATGTCGAATGATGTACGAGGATGAGAGTCGGTTAGACTCCACAGCATATCTAATGTGTACTGGACACTCACGCATTCTTAATGCACAATTTAAAAGTTAGGAATTGCGTATTTAATTGATTGTTTTTAATTCGCAATTCGACATTCGAAATTCGAAATTCCCAAAGGTGAGAGATGAACGACCTTTTAGTGCATACGTGTTGTGGGCCGTGTTTTGTGTATCCGCACGGTATGCTGAAGGAAACATATAGAATAACGAGCTATTACTTCAACCCGAACATCCACCCATCCATGGAATATATGAGGCGGCTTGAGACGTTGGCCGGATTCTGTTCTTCTGCGGGGGTCGATTTGCGTATCGGCGAGTACGACCCGCAAGTGTACCTGCGCGCGGTCGCCGGCAACGAGGGTGACAGGTGTCGTATGTGCTATAGCATTCGCCTGAACGAGGCGGCTCGGTTTGCCGCAGAAAAGGGATACGATGCGTTCACGACGACGCTTCTGATAAGCCCTTACCAGAAGCACGAGCTGCTTGCCCAAGTCGGGGTCGAAATGGCGGGTCGCTACGGCATCGAGTTTAAGTACTGGGATTTCCGGCCAGGGTTTAGAACGGGGCAGGATAAGGCTAAAGAATTAGATATGTACCGGCAACCGTATTGCGGATGTATCTACAGCGAACTCGAACGGTACGCGAAGAAGCTTGACTCGACCGTGGACGCCGTAAGGGGTAATACAGATGAATCTCGAGCAACTGGGTAGGAAAATGTGGTGTTATGGTTGCTCAGGCGGTAGGTGAAACATTGAAAACGGCGGAATTTGATTACGAGCTGCCTAAAGAATTTATAGCTCAGGATCCGGTCGAGCCGCGAGATTCCTCGCGGCTTATGATTGTCCATAGAGATACCGGCGATATCGAGCACAAAATATTCAGGGATATCGAGTCCTGCCTTGTTCCCGGGGATTGCCTGGTCATAAACGATACCAAGGTGATTCCGGCACGCCTTAAGGGGCAAAAGGCGCATACGGGCGGAAGCGTCGAGGTATTTCTCTTAAGCGAAGTCGAAAACAATCTCTGGGAAGCGCTGGTCAAGCCCGGCAGACGGTTAAGCCCCGGCACCGAAGTCGTGTTCGGAGACGGCAGACTGGTCGCACGGATAGAAAAACGCCTGGCCGGGGGAGAAAGGCTCGTCGCTTTCCATTACGAAGGCGACTTTAACCAGGTGCTCGATGAGCTGGGCGAGATGCCGCTGCCCCCGTATATAACAAAACCGCTGGATACACGGGATAGATACCAAACCATATACGCACGCGAGCGCGGCTCGGTGGCGGCGCCAACCGCCGGTCTTCATTTTACACCCGAGCTGATGCAGCGGCTTGAGAAGAAAGGCATAACCGTAGTGGCTGTTAACCTGCGAGTAGGCCTCGATACGTTTAGACCGGTAAGAGAAGAAGTCGTCGAAGACCATAAGATGCACAGCGAACTCTACAGCGTATCCGCCGATGTCGCAGCGGTTATCAACGAGACGAAGGGGCGGGGCAATCGGGTCATCGCCGTCGGCACGACCTCTGTACGGGTTCTTGAAACCGCAGGCAAAGAGGGCAGGGTTGAGGCCGGAACCGACAATACGAAGTTGTTTATCTACCCGGGCTACGAGTTCAAAATCGTCGACGTCATGATAACCAACTTCCACCTGCCGAAATCAACGCTCTTAATGATGGTTGCCGCATTCGGCGGCCAAGAGCTTATAATGAAAGCATATCACGAAGCGATCGCCGGGCATTACAGGTTCTACAGCTTCGGCGACGCGATGTTTATCGTTTAAGGAGCCAGAGGAATTACGAATTGCGAATGTCGAATTACGAATTAGTGAAGGACTAGAATGCGGGTTCTAGTAGGCAGTTGGCAGCGCGTGGGTTAAGCGTGCGGGTCTCGAAGAAGGGGAACGATGATCGAATTTGAGCTCGTCCACGAAGACAAAAAAACAAAGGCCAGGGCGGGTATTATTCATACGCCGCATGGGGATATAGAGACGCCGGTTTTCATGCCGGTCGGTACGCGTGCGACGGTAAAAGCGATGACGCCCGAAGCGCTTAAGACAATCGGTACTCAGATCATCCTCTCAAACGCCTATCACTTGTACTTAAGGCCCGGTCACGACCTTATAAAAGAGGCCGGCGGGTTGCACGAGTTTATGAATTGGGACCGTCCGATTCTTACCGATAGCGGCGGGTTCCAGGTATTCAGTTTGAGTGAGATGCGAAAAGTGACCGAGGAGGGCGTCGAGTTCCGCTCGATAATCGACGGTTCGACCCATTTCTTCACCCCCGAGAAGGTCATGGAGATCGAAGAGTGGATAGGCGCCGATATCATTATGGTGCTCGATGAGTGCACGACCTATCCATCTGAGAAGCACTATGTGGAGGGTGCGGTCAGGCGGACTTACGAGTGGGCCAAGCGCTGCAAGGCGGCGCACGTAACCGACCAGGCGCTGTTTGGGATAGTCCAGGGCGGCACGTATGAGGATTTACGCAAGATGAGCGCCGAGCTGACTACCGGGCTTGATTTCCCCGGATATGCGATCGGCGGCTTAAGCGTCGGCGAGACGCATTCCCTTATGTTTGAAGTCCTCGATTATACGATCCCGTTATTGCCTAAAGACCGTCCGCGCTACGTCATGGGCTTAGGCAATCCGACAAGCCTCGTCGAATCCGTTGCGCTCGGCGTGGATATGTTCGATTGCGTTCTCCCAACAAGGATTGCCCGAAACGGGTTGGCCCTGACATCGGCCGGCAAGGTAAATATCAGAAACGCAAAATATGCACGCGACTTCGATAAGCTGGACCCGAACCACGATTGCTATACCTGCAATAACTTCAGCAGGGCGTACCTGCGCCACCTCATCAAATCAGACGAGATGCTGGGCGCGACGCTTTTAACCTGGCATAACCTTTCGTATCTGATAGATGTGATGGGTGAAGTACGAAAAGCCATCCTCGAAGACAGGTTCGCCGAATTCAGGGCGGATTATCAGGTCAAGCACGAGAAGGAATTCGGCGTAGTGTAATCAAGCATCAAACACCTTTCGCTCGAAGCAGGACTAGAACCGGCAAAAGAATGGAAGATAAGTAGAGGAAGTTAAATAAATTCAACAACCGGCAATCGGCCACGGGAGGGCGCCATGTTAAAAAGCCAAATCGGGGGAAGCCAGCTCACCATTATCATCTATATTGTCATATTAGCCGCTCTGTACTATTTTCTTTTGGTTTTACCCCAGCGAAGACGCGCACAGGAACGACAGAGGATGATCGATAGCTTAAAAGTGGGTGATGAGATACTCACCGTCAGCGGCATCATCGGAACCGTAGAAAGTATCGAAGAGGATACGTTTAAGCTACGGGTCGACGAAAACACGACACTCACGATGACGAAGGATGCTATTGCCGTTAATATAACCGAGCAGCAGCGGCAGCAGCTTGAGCGCGAGAAAGCCGCGTAACTAATAATCTAGCAAAAGAAGGAACTACTGTAAGAATCTAGAATTGATTACTATATCTAGCCGGCATTGTAGCACTTATAGTCGAACGGTAGAGCAATGGATGAAGCAGTAGACAAAGCACTAAGCGCAGAAAACATCGACGAACCAAGCGATAAGCAAAGCAGTGAACCGATCGATGAACTGGAGCAGTTCGTGAAATACCTATCCGCCGAGCGAAACCTCTCGGCGAATTCGGTAGATGGGTACATGCGTGACGTCCGTCAGTTCTTAAAATTTGTTGAAGCCACCGGCAAGCGCGTTCAAGATGTCGATCACCGCACAATCCGAACCTACTTGGGCTTTCTGCAAAAGCAGAACTATTCCCGCAGGAGCACAGCGCGAAAACTGTCCTCTGTACGCGCGTTCTTCAGCTTCAGGCAGCGGAGAGAGGGTACCGGAAAGAACCCGACCGAGATAATATCCGCCCCAAAGCTCGAGAAGAAACTGCCGCATTTCTTAAAAGAAGACGCCGTTGATTTGCTCCTCGAAGCCCCCGATCAGGCGACACCCCACGGAGTGCGCGATAAGGCAATGCTCGAGATGCTGTACGCAACCGGCATCCGCGTAAGCGAGCTGGTAGGGCTCGATCTGGATAGTATCGATTACGGCGCACTAGAGGTGCGGGTATTCGGAAAAGGCCGCAAGGAGAGAATCGTGCCGATGCATGGCGCTGCGGCCGAGATGGTTCGCACCTATATTAAAGATGCGAGAAAGGCGCTGGTAAAAAAGCGAGACCCCGAAAAGGGTGCGACGACCGCCCTGTTCGTAAACTACCGGGGCGAGCGCCTGACCACCCACGGCGTGCGCCTCATAATGAACAAATATGTCCGGGAGGTGGGCTTAAGCAGGGGGATTACGCCCCATGCGATACGGCATTCATTCGCAACGCACCTGCTCGAGGCGGGCGCCGATTTGCGGTACGTACAGGAACTTTTAGGGCACGTTGATTTATCGTCAACACAAGTTTATACTCATCTAAGCAAGGCTCGGCTTAGGGATATTTACATGCGCTCTCACCCGAGAGCTTAGCGTGACAAAGCGGGGCAAGCTCTTTTATGTAACCGGCAAACATTTGCTCGACGGAGGCCCAAGTGGAAACAAGAAAAGTAGCAAAAAAAGTGGCACCAGATGTAAGCCATCTTTGGCAAGCATATAAAACCACGAACTGCCAGGATGCCAGGGATCAGCTCATCATTAACTATTCACCGTTGGTCAAGTATATCGCAAGCCGTATATCAGCAAATCTCCCACAGAGCGTAGACCAGGCCGACCTGGTAAGCTATGGCATATTCGGCCTCATCGACGCCATAGAAAAATACGATACCACCCGCGAGATAAAGTTCGAGACCTATGCTATCAACAGGATAAAAGGCGCCATCATCGATGAATTAAGAGCCCTTGACTGGGTGCCCCGCTCTGTCAGGTACCGGGCACGCGAACTGGAGCGCGTCTACTACGAACTTGAGAACCAGCTCAGGCGGGTGCCGACCGATGCCGAGGTCGCAGCAGCCATGGGCATGACGATCGAAGACCATAATGAGCTGTTAAGTCAGCTCAGCTACACCTCAGTGCTGGCCCTCGAAGAGCTATGGAGCGTGGGCGAGAAAGACGATAAAGTGAGCCTCATCGACAGCATCGAAGACACCTCGAGCCCCGACCCCTCCATGTCCTTCGAGATGGAAGAGATAAAAGACATCCTGGCGGATGCCGTCACAAAACTCCCCGAGCGCGAAAAAACCGTCATCGTGCTCTATTACTACGACAACTTAACCCTGCGTGAAATCGGCGAGATCCTCGGCGTTACAGAGTCAAGGGTATCCCAGCTGCATACAAAAGCCGTCTTACGGCTCAAAGCAAAAATGCGCAGCGCCCAAATCATCCAACGCGAAGCTAACGATCGGTAGCCGGATATCACAATCCCCAAAAGAGATAAACAAATCCGTTGACCCAACATATCCTCAACATAAAATCCAACACGCCGCAGTGAACTAATGCTCTTGTTTGGGTAAAACAAGCATATTGAGAGAAGGAGTACGCCCATGCAAGCTCGCGATTTCGGGGAACCGATGCGGCAAGCTGAACTCGAATTGATAATCGAGACGATTCCCGATGCGGTAGTCGTCGTTAGCCGAAGCGGCCGTATATTCTTTGCGAATCGCGCTGCCGAGACAGTGCTTGGTCTAAGCCGCAGTGAGATCACCGCGCGTACATATAATGCACCTGAGTGGAAATTTACGACGGTTGACGGGAAGCCATATCCTGAAGGCAGGCTTCCTTTCGATTTGGTTATAAAAGACGGTAAGCCGGTCTACGAAATTGAGCTTGCCATTGGGCGCCCGGATGGCAAACGGGTTATCCTTTCCGTTAACGCCGCGCCAATTCATGATGCGAAAGGTAGTATCGTGAGCGTTGTGAATTCGTTTACCGATATCACAAAGCGCAAGACGGCAGAGTTTGCCCTGCAGGAGAGCGAGGCCAGGTTCAGGGCGATTTTCGAGCAATCAATCTATGGCATCGGTATGGGAACCCCCGACGGCAGATTTGTTTTATATAACAGGGCCTTGGAAGCAATTTTCGGCTACACAAAGGATGAAATCAACAGCGCGGGTGGATGGCTGTACGTTCTTTATCCTGACCCGGCAGAGCGTGCGCAGCATAAAGAGTTTGACATGAGCATTTTGCGGGGGCAGCTATCATATGTTGAGTATACTGTTACCCGGAAAGACGGCCGAAAAATCTGGGTTTCATCATCGGCGATCCCGGTTACGATTCGGGGACAAGTCTACCTTCTTGGTATTACACAAGATATTACCCAGCGAAAGCAGGCAGAGGAACTTAGCGATGCGCTCAATAATATTAACGCGGCTATTATCGCGACACTTGATCCGGATGAGATTATGGATACCGTGTTTAACGAATCGGCTAAGGCGATCGGTGCAGAACAAACCGCCCTTGTCCTACGTGAGGGCAATTATTGGGTCTATAAACACATCCATGGCGCCCCCCGGGAACTCCTAGGCGCTCGGCTTACCGATGAGGAGATAAGGTTTGCCGGGGTGGTCGTCGAGACTCAACGACCGGTAGTGAGCGACGATGCTTTTAACGATAAGCGATTTGGTCCTGAGTATATGCGGCGTGCAGGCATCCGTTCGTTTTTAGCGGTGCCCCTTGTAGCACATGGTAATGTTATCGGACTTCTTTACCATACCTATCTCTTAGCACAAAAACCGTTTACGCCCGCTCAAGTCGATTTTGTGGCGAAACTCGGCACCGCGACATCGCTCGCACTTGAGAACGCCCGCCTCTATGAAATAAAAAGAGACGTTGCGGATACTATGCAGGAGACGCTTCTTACGGTACCGGCGCATATAGATGGTATTGAATTCAGCCATCTTTATCGTGCGGCTACCGAGGTAGCCCGTGTCGGCGGTGATTTCTACGACATATTTCCGCTAAAGGAGAATAAGGTAGGGATTGCGGTAGGGGACATCGCCGGAACGGGGGTACAAGCCGCAATCCTCGCAACGATGGTCAAAAATGCGATTAGGGCGTACTCATACGAGGATAATTCGCCCGCACAAGTTATGGCAAAAACAAACGAACTTGTTCAAGGGACTACGGGCCCGGGCCTTTTTGTCACAGCGTTTTTCGGCATTCTCGATATCGAAACGGGGAGGCTTATCTACTGCAGCGCAGGACATCCGCCGGCGATCTTAAAGAGAAAAACAGGGGAGGCCGCACTCTTGATAACAAGCTCGCCGATTCTCGGCGCCTTTCCGGCGCTCAACTTTATCGATGACGAGGAAACGGTTAACCAAGATGATGCCGTAGTTCTGTATACCGATGGCGTAACCGAAGCCAGATGCAGAAGCGGCAAGTTCTTCGGGGAAGAACAAC
This sequence comes from Candidatus Aquicultor sp., assembly GCF_054640775.1. NCBI lineage: Bacteria > Bacillati > Actinomycetota > Candidatus Aquicultoria > Candidatus Aquicultorales > Candidatus Aquicultoraceae > Candidatus Aquicultor > Candidatus Aquicultor sp. The sequence goes on from NZ_JBTSLF010000031.1 coordinate 11,244, forward strand.
TGGTAATGCTAATGAAAAACCTGCCGGCATCGGTCCCCGTTAAGGACATACCGAAGGTAATCTTAGGTTCCGTTATAGAATGCGCAGGCGGTACAATCGCGGACGATATCGTAGTTCTCTCTTTCGGGTTAGCTAATCCATAGTTACTCTTCGAGTAAGTTACGTATAAGTATCAGCAACTCCCGTATTATAAGCGGCTTTGTCAGGACACCCTCGGCGCCAAGTGCCACGCTTTGCACTTGCAGAGCATCGCTTTGCTTCGGCGATATCAAAAGGAATGGGATGCCGCTCTTACGCAATTCCTCACAGCTGGCCCAAATACCCTTATCGAAACCGGTGATGTCGACTAAAGCAAGCTTAACATCTTCTGCCTTCTGCAGGATTTCATCAAGCTGTTCGTAGCCGCTTGCGCCCACTACCTCATAGCCTTCTTCACCCAGGTACTTTGATAGAAGCCGGATATTATTACGGTTCCTTTCTACGGCGAGTATCTGTGATCTTTTCGCCATTATTATTGGTCCTCTCTGGCTGGGGGGTTGACCCACTCTGGGTTGCCAACCAATATGCCCCGTAATCCTGTCAGCGGCTTACCGATTTTTATGCCATACCGGGTAATCTCAAGTTCTCGTAGCGTCCTCTCAAAGTTGCTTACGCGCTTCTTTAAAACGCCGATGGCCTTTCTCAGCTCGCCAAACATCTCAAGGTAACGCAAGACGATAACATTGTCCGCCAGATAACTTATACCCAGCTCAGTGAGCCGGAAGTCGCCGGTGATAAATTCCACTTCATTAATCAAAATAACGGTTATACCCATATTCTTCAGGTACTTGGTCAGGGCGTGAAGGTTGGCAACAAGGTCTTCACCGCGCACGGTAAGCTTATAGCCCGCCGTGCTGTCGATCATAACGATGCTTGAGTCCTTCTCCTCCACCTCATGACGAACTATCGCGGCAAACTCATCGGGAGAGTAGCGCAGCGGCTCAATCGGTACTACGGCAAGCGTCCCGCGCTCAATCATAGATCTGACCGGAATATTAACCGATTCGGCGCGCTGTACGAGCGTCTCTATGTCTTCCTCAAAAGTATATATGACCGACCGTTCTCCTCGGCCGGCCGCCTCTTTCATAAACTGCAAGCCGAGCGTTGTCTTACCTACACCGCTTGGCCCGGTGATGAGGGAAACGGTTCCCCGCTCGATGCCCCCATTGAGCAACTCATCCAACTCGGCCACCCCGGATGAAATAGTTTCATAAGTATACTCGCGACCATATGTCGAGGGTATGAGGCGCGGAAACACCGCAATACCTTTATCGGTAATCGCAACGGAGTGCTCGCCGCTTCGGTAATCGGAGCCCCGGAACTTGGTAATGCTGATGACCCTGCCTTTGACCGCTACTCCTAAATTGATGACGCCATCGACCATGAACTGCAGGTCGTCATCAGGATTTATCGCGCTGGCCTCGGATGCCATAAGCACTGTTATGCCTCTCTCGGCCATATAGCTTAAGAACGAGAGCACCTGCCGGCGAAATTCAAATTCGTCGGTCGAGAGAAAACGGAACTGGGTCACCGCATCCAAAAATACGCGGGTTGGTTTTAGTTTACCTATCTCATCGATGATTTTCTTCGTAATGGGGTCTCTCTCTACCTCGACGGGGGAGAAAATATCGTAGGATTGATCCTCTGAAAAGAACTCCGCGGTAGGTGCGAGGTCGAGAAAGTCGATTCCTTTAAGATCGAAACCCAAGGCAAGGGCGTTCTTTTGGATGTCTTTTGTCGATTCGGAGAGACTTATATAGACGACCTTTTCACCTGCGGCCGCACCGGCCGCTAGATAATGAAGCCCCAGTATCGTCTTGCCCGTACCCGGGCCGCCACGGACCAAATAAGAGTTCACCGGCATAAGACCGCCTAAGATGATTTCGTCGAGACCAGTGATGCTGGTCGGTACGCGAGCAGGAGTTTGCGCTTCCTTCCTTGTCCTCGCCATTGCAACCGCCTCCTTGATGTGTCCTATATTTGATTAAAACTAAAGAATAATTGGATATTTAAAAATCGCACCAGCGCTATGGTCTGGGGCTCCTTGGCAGGCTAATAAGGAGGAAAAAGTTGGGTATGTCTTAACAAGTTGCCCAGAACAAACAACGCATCCACGACATGTTTCAAGTTTTATATTAGGTGAATAGGATGAAATAAGCAAACGTTAGCAAAATGTTAAATAACCCTGTACTTTGCTAATATGCCCTTGCTTAAGGAAGCAGCTGTCCATAGTGCCGATGGCAAAAGATACTCTGTCGTTGCAAATTAACTTGAGATAATATTATAGTATTCGAAGAGAAATAGAATTAAAGTAAAGCAATGCTATAATATATGTATAGTAGTTGTGGAAGTAAGCTTTAAGTATTATCATTAAGAATAGACGGTTACTACCAAAGAGGACGCCATGTCTGAGAAGAAACCAAATGAAGATAAAGAATCGGGTATTCCAATATACTCGATAAATGCAGTAAGCGATATAACGGGTATACCGGCTACGACGCTGCGCTTTTGGGAAAACAAGTTTGGTATAATAAAACCTACGCGTACCGAGGGCGGGCACAGGCTCTATAGCCGTCAAGACATAGAACGTATCAGGTGGGTTAAAGACAAAATAGAAAAAGAAGGCCTGCGCGCCCGCGAAGCGCATAAGCTTTTAGCCTTAAAACTTATCGAAGAAGGCGAGCTATCAGAAGAACCAGAGATCAGGAGCGCAATAATGATTCTCGTCGCCGAGAAAGACCCGATAACCGCTGAGTTGGAGGAGTATTTCCTAAAGCAAGAGGGTTACGAAGTGCTTATCGTACTTGATGGCAAAAAGGCGGTCAATGAAGCCGAAGAAAAACAGCCCGACCTTATCATTCTCGATATCATCTTACCGGGAATGAATGGTTTAAGGGTTTGCGAGGAATTAAAGAGAAATACGGCTACGTCGCACATACCGATACTTATATTTAGCATACTGGATGTACGTGACCGTGCACTTGCGGCCGGGGCCGATGCTTTTCTACTTAAACCGATCGATCAGCCGAAATTAGTTGAGGCGGTCAAAAATATGCTCGTCATTGGTGTGTGACGGAGAGGGAATGATCTCATGACCGATGTAAATAGGATAAAGACAGGCAACGAGGACCTGGATTTCATACTTCACGGGGGGCTCCCGCAAAACTCGATCAACCTGATAGCCGGCCTACCGGGTACCGGAAAAACGATACTGGCCGAGTCACTGATCTTTGCCAACGCTTCGCCCGAGAAGAGAGCCCTCTATATAAGTACGGTATCCGAGCCGTTGGATAAGATTATTCGTTACCTGCAAGGGTTCAAGTTCTTCAAGCCCGAGGCGATCGGCGATTACGTTATCTATGAAGATTTAAGCGATATGCTTCGTACGCAAGGCCTTGAAGGTGCGGTTGAGAGAATGAAAGACCTCATCAAAGAATACGGGCCGGCCTTTGTTGTCATAGATAGTTTTAAGGCGCTTCATTCCTTTGGCTCATCGGTCGAACAGTTTCGCCGGTATCTCTCGGAGATCGCCTCTACGCTAACATCGCTTGCCATCACATCATTCTGGGTCGGCGAGTATTCATCCGGTGAGATGGCCGTACTGCCGGAGTTTGCCGTCGTCGATGGGATAATCGAGCTTGTCGTTAAAAAAGTAGGGGTAAAAGATTCCCGCTACTTAAGGATATTAAAAATGAGGGGAACCGGGTTTTACAGTGGCGAGCATGCGTATAAGATAAGCGAGCAAGGCTTAGAGGTTTTCCCCCGTCTTACTACGCCGGCTCAACCAATCGACTACAAATTGGCAGAGACCCGCGCGAAAACCGGTGTTGCCGTCCTTGATGAGATGGTTGCCGATGGATTTTGGAAGGGAAGCTCGACCATCATTTTTGGACCGCCCGGCTCGGGCAAGACGCTTCTAGGGCTACATTTTATCTTTAAAGGTATCGAGATGGGAGAAAAAGGCCTCATCGCGACGCTAGAAGAGAACCCGACCCAGCTTGCCAGAATTGTTACAGGGTTTGGCTGGGACCTGCAGAAAACGATAGAAAGCGGGATGCTCGAGCTTATGTATATCTCACCGGTAGACGTCTATATCGATGAGTTTATTCAGAGAGTCGCGGATACCATTAAAGAGAAAGGCATAGGGCGTGTGCTGATAGATAGCTTAAACGATCTCGAGATCGCCTCGCCCAGCAAGGAGCGCTTCCGGGATTATATGTATTCGCTGGTTCAATTCACGGCAACACACGGAGTCTCCGTTATGATGACGACTGAGATACGCGACCTCTTTGCGACGACGTTCCTCTCCGAGTACGGCATAAGCCATATGTCTGATAACGTCATCTTGCTCACCTATCTGAGGGGCAAGTCGGAAGTCAAGCGGGCGATTGCTGTGATCAAGACGCGCGCCAGCCATCATGATCCGGCAATACGACAGTTTATTGTAACGCCGGATGGAATTACCATCGGGGGAGAATTCGAAGAAGAGATTAAGTTCTAGGTTGTCCGTCAAGGCAGCGGTTATATTTTCAATATTACGGGTACAAAGAACATACTTGTAATAGTCGTTTTCATGCCATATTAAAATTCCATAAAGCAAGCGCCTTTATCGCATAGTTATTCTAATAATCGGTGAATAACGATGTACAACATATCGAAAGCAAGTTACCCAGAAAAGAATTACATTAAGATTCTCTCAGTCTTGATTGAGGCTTGTACAAGGCTAAGCTCTTCACTTCGCCCGTCTGACGTACTGGCACAAGTCGCGCAAGCTGCGTATAAAATAACCGATATGGGCCGGTCAGTAATCGGGCTCTATGATAAGCATAAGGGCGTTATCGAAACGGTATCCGGTTTTGGTAACGCGCAACCTCTATCGACCTATCGGATATCCGACCTCGGAGACGAGTTTGCAGCACTTACCCACGGGCGAGCAATTATCATCAAAGACGCAGTAAAAGCAGAACTCTCATCCAAAGCGAGAGAACTTCAGCGCTCGCTCGATATAAAATCGGCGTTAGCTATCCCTATTATGCAAGAGAACTCCTTAATCGGCGTCATTTTTACCTATGCTATCGATAAACCCCGCCCCATCGCGGACGAAATCGTCCAAGCCATGGTGGCGCTTGCGAATCAAGCGGCTGTCGCGCTCGAGAACGCCCGTCTCTTTGAGGCCGGGGAAGAAGCTCAAAAGCAAGCTCAATACGAACTCGAGATATCAAATCTCCTCCTGAGAGCAGCAGATACGCTTGCGGAGTCGGTAGATTTGCATCAAATTGGAGAACACCTTGCTGATGTCATCAAGCAGGTAACCGGTAGATCGAGGGTTTTCATCGATGAAGTCGACCTCAAAAACAACGAGCTTATTTTCCTCGCTGTAAGAAACGGTGAACCGCTACAAACAGGTGGCAAGATGCCTATTAATGAGCTTTCGCCCGAGTGCCGGCAAGCGATAAACAAAGGAGAAACGATCATTGTAGATTATTCGTCACCATCTGTCTCAGAGACAGTTAGAAAGCAACGTGAGGCATTTGGAGCAAAGCGTGCTCTCTTTGTACCGATTAGGATCGGCGCAAAGCTAGTCGGGTATATTACGGTCGATGAGCCGGGAGATGATCGTGAATTCACGGATCGGGATGTCGACGTCGTTGAAGGTATCGCAGCACAAGCGGCAGTCGCCATTGAAAATGCGAGGCTTCATGAAAAATCCGCCGTAAGGGCAAGAACATTTGAAGCTGTCGTGCAGATGGGCAGCATGATAACGTCTACGCTGAACATGAAGGACACGCTTATTCAGATTATGGACTACGCTACCATCTTAGTGGATGCGCAGGCAGCGATGGTGTTAATCCCTAATACGCAGCCTGGTATTCTAAAAGTTGCTGCAAGCACAGGATTTTCGGGAGACCGTACGGGAGAAGAGCTGTCGATGGCTGATACCATAACGTTGGGGTTCGATAGGCCTAAACCATCTTTTATAGATAACTTAAATATGCTGTCAGCGGTACCTCTCTTTGCCGAATCCATTGAACAAGGATTTGTAACTGCTGGCGTATCGCCCCTATTTTTCGAAGGGAACCTGCGCGGCCTGCTTGTTATTGCGAATCGCACACAGCTATCCCTGACCGAAGAAGACATAGCTGCTTTCCGGTTATTTGTAGTGCAAGCCGCAACCGCGATGAGAAATGCAGAGCGTTACGAGGCGGAGCGCCATATTGCAGACACACTGCAAGAAGCGCTTCTGACGGTGCCGGAGAAGATACAGGGCGTCACATACGGAACGCTGTACCGCTCCGCCACAGAAGCCGCAAAAGTAGGCGGTGATTTCTACGATATATTTGAGATAGAGCACGGAAAAGTAGGCATCATTGTAGGCGACGTCGCGGGTAAAGGAATCGAGGCGACGGCGCTCACCACGGTGGTAAAAAACGCTATCAAGACGCATGCCTACGAAGGCGGCACACCCGCACGGGTGATGACGAAAACTAACGATTTTATTACGAGGATCAATCCACCCGGCAGTTTCGTGACCGTCTTTTTCGGTGTTGTCGATTTACAAACCGGCAATCTCATATACTGCAGCGCGGGCCACCCACCGGCGATTATAAAGAGAAATTCGGACGCAGTCGATCTGCTTGAACTCCACTCACCGATAATCGGAGCGTTTCCCCGTATGCACTATCAAAGCTTTACAGAGACGCTCAAAGAGGGTGATATATTGATAATCTACACAGACGGAATAATCGAGGCCAGATGTAGCGATGACGAGTTTTTCAAAGAAGAACGATTGGTCGAGCTTATTAGGAACCTGTCGGTAAGCACTATAGAGATGCCGCAAGCGATATATAACACCGTAATGGGTTGTACGGGTGGGACATTATCCGATGACACTGCTTTACTCTCCCTCTCGCTCCAGTAGGGAGTATCCGCACCTTTCTTATCAAGCCGTCATTTATCATGCGTGCGATTATTTGCGGCTTACATAGAATATGAAAATGGTTCAAAATAATGTAGGATTAGTAATACCCGCGGGCGTAGAGCCTGCATAAAACGACTTCATATGGGTAACATTAAGAATTTAAAGCGAGCATGCGCTTTGTTATAGCGAGGGCAGACCGTGAAGGAAGAAGGACAGGCTTCAAAGAAGAAAAGACGAGGAAAACAGTCCGGCGCATCATTCCCAATCGTCGGTGTGGGGGCATCTGCCGGAGGGCTCACGGCATTTCGACAGTTGCTTGGGCGGTTACCGGCCGATATCGGCATGGCGTTCGTGTTTGTCCAGCACTTATATCCGAAAAGGAAAAGCGCCCTTGTAGAGCTGCTGGCGACGGAGACTAAGCTGCCCGTGCTTGAAGCGCAAGACGGCCTCACGGTCGAGCCGAATCACGTCTATGTTGTCCCACCCAATAAAACGCTAACAATCGTCGGAGACACACTTCATCTTAGCCCCCGCGTTACAGATAGCGGTCTCTATACGCCCATCGACCAATTTTTCAGGTCGTTGGCGGAAGAACATGAGGACAAAGCTATCGGCGTTGTTCTCTCAGGGGCCGGCTCAGATGGCTCACTCGGTCTTGAAGAGATAAAGGCCAGGGGCGGTATTACATTCGCCCAGGAGCCCGAAACGGCGGGGCATGGCGAGCTGCCGATGCATGCCATCGTCATCGGCAGTGCAGATTACGTTCTCTCGCCGGAGGACATGGCAAATGAGCTAATGAGGATGGCCCGCCATCCTTACTTAATCGCGCCGCAGGCCTCTGAAATCGATGAGTTGCAGCCGGATGCTGAAACCAAATTACTCGGCAGGATATTTATACTGCTACGCACTGAAATAGGTATTGATTTCTCGGATTATAAAATCGCGACGATAATGCGGCGTATTGCCAGGCGCATGGCCATTAACAGGGTTAACACTCTGAGCAAATATGTAGATTACCTTACGGATAACCCTGCTGAGGTCGAGGCATTGTCCAGGGACATGCTTATTACCGTTACCGAATTCTTCCGCGACCCCGAAATGTTCGAAGCTTTAAAAAGCGAAGTATTTCCGAACATCCTAAAGCATAAATCACATGATGAACCCATACGAATTTGGGTGCCGGGCTGTTCAACGGGAGAAGAGGTCTACAGCATAGCGATAAGTTTACTGGAGTTTTTGGAACATGAATCCATCAACCCGCCGATTCAGATTTTCGGCACCGATATCAAAGAACAAGCGGTCGAGGCGGCCCGTGCGGGCATCTACCCGGAAAGCGCTTTAGCGAATGTATCTGTCGAACGCCGTACGCGCTTCTTTAACAAGGTGAAGTACGGTTATCAGATTAAGAGCTATATCCGGGAGATATGCGTTTTTGCACGGCATAATGTGACGAAAGACCCGCCGTTTTCGAAGCAAGA
>NZ_JBTSLF010000031.1:19689-20210 GCF_054640775.1 Candidatus Aquicultor sp.
TAATCTACCTTGGGCCGACGCTGCAGAAAAGAATAATACCGGTATTCCATTACGCGCTTCAGCCCTGGGGATATCTCGTGCTGGGCGTCTCGGAAACGGTTGGCCGGTTTACCGATCTCTTTGCGACGGTTGATAAGAAACAAAAGATATTCCTGAGGAAGCAGGCGTCGGTACGTCTTCCACTTGAGGTGGGAATGCGCGGGTACGTGAGCGAAGAGAAGGGTGACCGCGAACAGACAGGGCTTCCAGAACCGGGTACTCTTGCCGAGAGCGTCGCAGGGAGGTTCGACCTATGGACTGTAGCCAGCCACCGTCTTCTGGAGCGGTACGACCTTGCAGGCGTCATCGTCGACGAGATGATGAATATTCTCCAGTTCCATGGTAATACAGATCCGTACTTGAGGCTTCCTTCGGGTAAGGCGAGCTTAAATCTATTGGATTTGGTGCGAGAGGGACTTTCGTTAGAGCTGCTAACCGCAATCTATGAGGCAAAAATAACGAACATGGCAATCGCAAAAGAG